>NZ_JBEZYU010000005.1:0-222947 GCF_040638875.1 Nocardia sp. NPDC024068
GCTCGAAGCGCATGTGGCGAAGCCACGAGTCTCGAGCGCTGAACGCCGGGACCAAGAGGCCCGCAACCCGCGCCGCCGGAGGCGGCGCAGAAAACACAGCTAGTTTTTGGGGGTGACCCAGGTGGTTATGTCGGCGTGGACGACTTCTTTTTCGGTTTTGTCGTAGATCGCGACGGGGATGGTGAGGTCGCGGCCTTCGGTGAGGGTGGTGAAGTCGGGGAGTTCGGGGAGTTCGGCGACCGCTCGCAGGCCGGTGGTCGCCTTGGTCAGGTATTGGACCTGCATCGCTTTCGGGATCCAGCGGTGGGTGGTGGGGACCGTGGCCTCGCTGAGCATGCCCATGGCGATCTCGGCGAGGTTGCAGGCGGCGATGGCGTGGAAGGTGCCCAGGTGGTTGTGTACGCCGAACCATTTCGGGGCCTTGACCTCGCACAGCCCGGGTTCCAGCCGGACGACGCGGGGCAGCACGGTGGCGAAGTAGGGGACCCGGGCGACCATCGACAGCGAGAAGAGGCCGTGGCCGAGGGGGTTGTCGGGTAGTTTTCGCCAGCCGCGGAAGGTGCCGGTCTCGTTCGTCATGGCCCTATCTTACTCATCGGTAAGATAGCTGCGGGACGGTATGGTGGCGGGAGCGCCGGAACTCGGCGGACCCCGATTTGAATCGTCTCGGGGGGCTCGTGCATACTGTTCGGGTTGCCTTGCCCCGGGTGGCGGTTGTTTCCATGAGACGACCAGGCCGGGCGGGGTGAGCAAAACCAGCGAGTACCTCATCGGTTACCGGTGTGGGTACGTCCGGGACGTAGTTCCGAGGGCCACGATCAGATTTCATCTCGGGGCCGAGGAATGAGCGGAGAGGCGACACGCCCGACCGCGTGGACCGGAGAACCATGACAGATGAACAGCGGCGCGGATCGGGCATGCCCCGGTCGTGGTCTCCACTGAGACGTCATCGTGTGTTCGGGCTGTGCAAATGAAGGTGGTACGGACGCCCTAGCCGGTATCCGGATCACGGACGAAAGCGGAGAAAAGGACACTTAGCGTGGCGGGACAGAAGATCCGCATCAGGCTCAAGGCCTATGACCACGAGGCGATCGACGCGTCTGCGCGCAAGATCGTCGAAACGGTGACCCGCACCGGGGCCCGGGTCGTCGGGCCGGTGCCGTTGCCGACCGAGAAGAACGTGTACTGCGTCATCCGTTCGCCGCACAAGTACAAGGACTCGCGCGAGCACTTCGAGATGCGTACGCACAAGCGGCTGATCGACATCCTCGACCCGACGCCGAAGACGGTGGACGCGCTCATGCGCATCGACCTGCCGGCCAGCGTCGACGTCAATATCCAGTGACGGGGACTCTCGATATGACTGACAACAAGAGCAGGCCCGCGGCCGGCATCCTGGGCACCAAACTGGGCATGACCCAGGTGTTCGACGACAAGAACCGGGTCGTCCCGGTCACCGTCGTCAAGGCCGGACCGAATGTGGTCACCCAGATCCGCACCGTCGAGCGCGACGGCTACAGCGCCGTGCAGGTCGCCTTCGGCGCCATCGACCCCCGCAAGGTGAACAAGCCGGAATCCGGCCAGTTCTCCAAGGCCGGTGTCACCCCGCGCCGGCACGTCGCGGAGATCCGCATCGCGGATGCCGCCACCTTCGAGGTCGGCCAGGAGATCTCGGCCGACGCCTTCGAAGAGGGCACCTACGTCGACGTCACCGGCACCAGCAAGGGCAAGGGCTTCGCGGGCACCATGAAGCGTCACGGCTTCAGTGGCCAAGGTGCCTCCCACGGTGCGCAGGCCGTGCACCGTCGCCCGGGTTCCATCGGTGGCTGCGCCACCCCCGGCCGCGTGTTCAAGGGCATGCGGATGTCGGGCCGGATGGGCAACGACCGCGTCACCACGCAGAACCTGTCGGTTCACAAGGTCGACGCCGAGAACGGCCTGCTGCTGATCAAGGGTGCGATCCCGGGTCGTAAAGGCGGCGTCGTGATCGTCAAGAGCGCCGTGAAGGGTGGTGCGCACGCATGAGCAGCTCCGCTGTGAGTACGGAGAAGAAATCCGCCAGCCTCACCCTGCCGGTGAAGGAACTGGGCGGTAAGACCAACGGCACCGTCGATCTCCCTGCCGAGATCTTCGACGTGACCGCGAATATCGCGCTGATGCACCAGGTGGTCGTGGCCCAGCAGGCCGCCGCCCGCCAGGGCACGCATTCCACCAAGACCCGCGGTGAAGTCCGCGGTGGTGGTAAGAAGCCGTACCGCCAGAAGGGCACCGGCCGCGCCCGCCAGGGTTCGACCCGGGCGCCGCAGTTCGCCGGTGGTGGCATCGTGCACGGCCCCAAGCCGCGCGACTACAGCCAGCGCACCCCCAAGAAGATGATCCAGGCCGCCCTGCGTGGTGCGCTGTCGGATCGGGCGCGTAACGAGCGGATCCACGTGATCAGCGAACTCGTCGCGGGCCAGGACCCCTCGACCAAGACCGCGAAGACCTTCCTGTCCGAGCTCTCGGACCGCAAGAAGTTCCTCCTGGTCGTCGGCCGCGAGGACGTCAACGCCTGGAAGAGTGCCCGCAACCTGGAATACGTGCACACCATCGCACCGGACCAGCTGAACACCTACGACGTTCTGGACAGCGATGTAGTCGTGTTCAGCGTCGAGGCGCTCAACGCCTTCGTGCACGGCCCGGCTGAGGCTGCACAGGAGGAGAGCAAGTGAGCACCATCGCCGATCCGCGCGACATCCTGCTGGCGCCGGTCATCTCGGAGAAGTCCTACGGGCTGATCGAGGAAGGCACCTACACCTTCATCGTGCACCCCGACTCCAACAAGACCCAGATCAAGATCGCGGTCGAGAAGGTCTTCGGGGTAACGGTCACCAGCGTCAACACCGCCAACCGTCAGGGCAAGCGCAAGCGGACCCGCTTCGGTTACGGCAAGCGCAAGAACACCAAGCGCGCGCTCGTGACCATCTCGGCCGACAGCAAGCCCATCGAGATCTTCGGAGGCCCGGTCGCGTAGGCGGCGGGGAATCCAGAAAGCAGAGAAGAACTCATGGCAATCCGTAAGTACAAGCCGACTACCCCGGGCCGCCGCGGGTCGTCCGTCTCGGACTTCGCCGAGATCACCCGGTCGACCCCCGAGAAGTCGCTCGTCCGCCCGCTGACCAAGAGCGGTGGCCGTAACGGCCACGGCCGGATCACCACCCGGCATCGCGGTGGCGGTCACAAGCGTGCCTACCGGCTGATCGACTTCCGCCGGCTGGACAAGGACGGCGTGCCGGCCAAGGTCGCTCATATCGAGTACGACCCCAACCGCACCGCCAATATCGCGCTGCTGCACTACCTGGACGGCGAGAAGCGCTACATCATCGCGCCCAAGGGCATCGCGCAGGGCACGAAGATCGAGTCCGGTCCGACCGCGGATATCAAGCCCGGCAACAACCTGCCGCTGCGCAATATCCCGACCGGTACCACCATCCACGCGGTGGAACTGCGTCCCGGCGGCGGGGCCAAGATGGCCCGCTCGGCCGGTGCCAGCATCCAGCTGCTGGGTAAGGAAGGCCCCTACGCCACGCTGCGTATGCCCTCCGGTGAAATCCGCCGCGTCGACGTGCGCTGCCGCGCCACCGTCGGCGAGGTCGGCAATGCCGAACAGTCGAACATCAACTGGGGCAAGGCCGGTCGTATGCGGTGGAAGGGACGCCGTCCCACGGTCCGTGGTGTCGTCATGAACCCGGTCGACCACCCGCACGGTGGTGGTGAGGGCAAGACCTCCGGTGGTCGCCACCCGGTCTCGCCCTGGGGTCAGCCGGAAGGCCGCACCCGTAAGCCGAACCGTCCGAGCGACAAGCTCATCGTCCGTCGCCGTCGCACCGGCAAGAAGCGCTAAGGAGGAGGTAAGAAATGCCACGCAGCCTCAAGAAAGGCCCGTTCGTCGACGACCACCTCCAGGCGAAGGTGGACGTGCAGAACGACAAGGGCAGCAAACAGGTCATCAAGACCTGGTCGCGTCGTTCGACCATCACCCCCGATTTCATCGGCCACACCTTCGCCGTCCACGACGGCCGCAAGCATGTGCCGGTGTTCGTCTCGGAGAACATGGTCGGGCACAAGCTCGGTGAGTTCGCGCCGACGAGGACGTTCCGCAGCCACGTCAAGGAAGATCGGAAGAGCAAGCGGCGATGAGCACAGAAACTCAGAATCCGACTGCGCGCGCGACCGCCAAGCACGTGCGCGTGACCCCGATGAAGGCCCGCCGAGTGGTGGACCTGGTCCGCGGTAAGCGCGTCTCCGACGCGCTCGACCTGCTCCGGTTCGCCCCGCAGGCCGCCAGTGAACCGGTCGCCAAGGTCGTGGCCAGTGCCGCGGCGAACGCCGAGAACAACCTCGGCCTCAACCCCGACACCCTGGTCATCTCGACGGCGTATGTCGACGAGGGCGCGACCATGAAGCGGTTCCAGCCGCGGGCCCAGGGCCGCGCGTTCCGGATCCGCAAGCGCACCAGCCACATCACCATCGAGGTCGAGAGCGTCCCCACCGCCGGTGGCACTCGTGGCCGCCGGAAGGGAGGGGCAAAGTAAATGGGACAGAAAATCAACCCCCACGGCTTCCGCCTCGGTATCACCACCGACTGGAAGTCCCGTTGGTACGCAGACAAGCAGTACGCGGACTACGTCAAGGAAGACGTCGCCATCCGCAAGCTGCTGAGCACCGGCATGGAGCGGGCCGGTATCTCCAAGGTGGAGATCGAGCGCACCCGTGACCGGGTTCGCGTCGATATCCACACCGCGCGTCCGGGCATCGTCATCGGCCGCCGCGGCGCGGAGGCCGACCGGATCCGTGCCGAGCTGGAGAAGCTCACCAAGAAGCAGGTCCAGCTGAACATCCTCGAGGTCAAGAACCCCGAATCGGATGCGCAGCTGGTCGCCCAGGGTGTGGCCGAGCAGCTGTCCAACCGTGTGGCGTTCCGTCGCGCGATGCGTAAGGCCATCCAGTCGGCCATGCGTTCGCCGAACGTCAAGGGCATCCGGGTGCAGTGCTCGGGCCGCCTCGGTGGCGCCGAGATGTCGCGCTCGGAGTTCTACCGTGAAGGCCGCGTGCCGCTGCACACCCTGCGTGCCGATATCGATTACGGCCTGTACGAGGCCAAGACCACCTTCGGTCGTATCGGTGTCAAGGTCTGGATCTACAAGGGCGATATCGTCGGTGGCAAGCGTGAGCTGGCCGCCCCGAGCGCGCCGGCCGGGGATCGCCCGCGCCGGGAGCGCCCGAACCGCCCGCGTCGTTCCGGTTCCTCCGGCACCACTGCGACCAGCACCGAGGCCGGGCGCGCCGCTACCGCGGTGGCCGAGCCCCCGGCAGAAAAGCAGGAGGGCTGACCAATGCTGATGCCCCGCAAGGTCAAGTTCCGCAAGCAGCATCACCCGAGCCGCAGCGGTCTCGCCAAGGGCGGCACCTCGGTGACGTTCGGTGAGTTCGGCATCCAGGCGCTGGAGCCGGCGTACGTGACCAACCGGCAGATCGAGTCGGCGCGTATCGCGATGACCCGCCACATCAAGCGTGGCGGCAAGATCTGGATCAACATCTACCCGGATCGCCCGCTCACCAAGAAGCCGGCCGAAACCCGCATGGGTTCCGGTAAGGGTTCGCCGGAGTGGTGGATCGCGAACGTCAAGCCCGGTCGCGTGATGTTCGAGATGAGTTTCCCGAACGAGGAGATCGCTCGCGAGGCCCTTCGCCGCGCGATGCACAAGCTCCCGATGAAGTGCAGGATCGTGACGAGGGAGGAGCAGTTCTGATGGCAACCGGTACCCCTGCCGCAGAGCTCCGCGAGCTGAGCGAAGACGAGCTCGTCTCCCGCTTGCGCGAATCGAAGGAAGAGCTGTTCAACCTGCGCTTCCAGATGGCGACCGGTCAGCTGACCAACAATCGCCGGCTGCGTGTGGTGCGTCACGAGATCGCGCGTATCTACACGGTCATGCGTGAGCGCGAGCTCGGTTTGGCCACCGGACCCGCTGACAAGGGAGATGCGGCATGAGCGAGAAGGTGGAGGAGGCGCGCGGCACCCGCAAGATCCGGGTCGGCTACGTGGTCTCCGACAAGATGAACAAGACGATCGTCGTCGAGCTGGAGGACCGTCACCGGCACAAGCTCTACGGCAAGATCATTCGCACCACCTCCAAGGTGAAGGCGCATGACGAGAACGAGACCGCCAATGTCGGCGATCGCGTGCAGCTGATGGAGACCCGGCCCACGTCGGCCACCAAGCGGTGGCGGCTGGTCGAGGTCCTGGAGCGGGCCAAGTAAGTCGCTCTTCGGCTGCGAAGGTCGTCAACGTAAGGCCCGCTTCCCGTTCCGGGAAGCGGGCCTTCGTCGTCCCGGGACAATTCGGTGGCGGGCCTGTTCGAGCAGCGATCCGGCAGGGGCAATGGCTGGTACCATATATGGCATGATCAAAACGACCGTGTATCTCCCCGAAGGCTTGGAGGTCCGGCTCGATGCGGAGGCCACGGCCACCGGGGTGAGTAAGGCGGAACTCATCCGTCGCGGTATCGCGATGCTGCTGGACGCCTCCGAGCGTCCACGCGACAACGCACCGCTGCCCGTCTTCAGCAGCGGGCGTTCACGGGGTGTCGATGAGATGCGCGACGATATCTACCGCCAGATCAAGCAGCGGTCGGCGCGACGGTGATCATCGTCGCCGACACCTCGGCACTGTTCGCCGCATTCGATGCCGACCAGGAAGAACACCAGCAAGCACTGTCGGTGATGGAGCATGAGACGTTGATCATCTCGCCGCTGGTGCTGACCGAGCTGGACCACTTGACTCGTCGCGATCTCGGCTTTCCCGCGGCGATGAAGATCACCGACGCGCTGCTGGCGCGAACGATCGACGGAAGCTACCGGCTCGCCGAACTGAAACACGTCGATCTGTCCACGGCGCAATCGGTCCGAGCCAAATATGAAGGGCTGCAACTCGACCTTGCCGATGCGGTGGGTGTCGCGCTCGCCGACAAGTACAAAACCGACTGCGTTTTCACCCTCGATCAACGCGATTTCCGTGCGATCGAACCGCTGACACCTGGTTTCCGCTCGTTCCGGATTCTGCCCGCGGGCAAATAGGTGCCGGATCTCGCGCGCACAGTTCTCGACGACGGCCACGCCGATCTGGTGGCGCCGGGCCGGGGCACGCTCGCGAATCCGGATTGGCCGGGGGTGCTCACGGACGGCGCGGCTCCGCTCGAATACGACCGCGCGATGCTGGATCCCGAGGTGACGATCGCTCGGCAGCGCGCCTGAGGAAGGGGGCGCGGCTCCAGGCTCCCGGTTGTACGAGTAGGTCGGGAACCGTCGCGCCGGGGTTGCCGTCACGGGTGGTAGACCTCCCATCCGTGGGCACCCGTGTCGCCGATTTCGTCGTCCCACCTGCGCCGTTTCGCGGGTGGAAATGGGGCGAGTATAGGCCTCTATTTGCTGGTAGACCCGTATTTTAGTATGCCCTAATAACTTTGAGGGGCTCTCCGGCGTGGGGTTAGTGTACCCTACCCTAAGTCGGCTCAAACCCGAGCTCATGAGGCGCGTTGTTTTTCACAGCGCATCCCTTTTGCTTCACCGCCGTCAGCGGATACGCTCGGGTTCGGATTAGGCTAGGCTAACTTCACTAAAGTTAGCTCAGCCTAAGCCGGCTTTGGTTTGATCTGCGAGAGGCGTTCTGATGGTGGCTACTCGTCCCGAGGCGAGTACGGGAATCGATGTCCGGGCGGAGGTCGGGTCGGCACTGGGTATCTCGCCGGAATCGCTGGACCTCGACGACGATCTGGTCGGGCAGGGTCTGGATTCGCTGCGGATGATGCGGTTGGCCGGTCAGTGGCGCAAGCGCGGATACGACGTCGATTTCGCCCGCCTCACCGCGGCGCCCACGCTCCGGGCCTGGAACACCCTGGTCGCGGACGACGGCTCCGGGGCGGACGGTCACGGCGCGGAGCGGGTGGGCGCGGAACTCTCCGGGAGTGACGCGGTTTTCGATTTCGATACCTCCTTCCCGCTCGCGCCGATGCAGCACGCCTACTGGATCGGCCGGTCCCACAGCCACGCGTTCGGCGGGGTCGCGGCACATCTCTACATCGAATTCGACGGCCGCGAGATCGAACCGGAACGATTCCGTGAGGCGGCGGCGGCACTGCTGGAACGTCATCCGATGCTGCGGGTCCGGGTGCTCCCGGACGGAAACCAGCTGATCGGCGCGGCGCATCCGGAGGCGATCGCCGTCCACGACCTGCGGCAGGAGACGGCCGAGCACGCGGCCGCGATCCTGGAGCGGCGGCGGGAGCGGGGCACGCACCGCGCCATGCCGATCGAGGACGGCGCGGTGCTGCGCGCGGAACTGACGCTGCTGCCCGGCGGCGGTGCTCGCGTGCACCTGGACGTGGACATGATCGCCGCCGACGCCATGAGCTATCGCGTGCTGGTCGACGATCTGGCCCGCCTGTATCAGGGCGAGACGCTGCCGGAGCTGGGGGTCACCTTCCCCTCGCTGTCGGCGCGACGCACCGATCGTATTGCGCGCGAGGCGGATATCGCCTGGTGGCGGGAGCGTATCCCGCATCTGCCGGGGCCGCCGGAACTGCCGTTGAACGACCGCGCGGTGCGCGGCGAGGCCGAACCGGCTACGGTCCGGCTGCACCACGCGATCGACGCGGTCGACCGCAAACGACTCGAGGAGCACGCCCACCAGCGCGGCGTCACACCGGCCGCGGCCGTCGCGGCGGTGTTCGCCGAGGCGATCGGCACCCATGCCGCCGGCCCGCGATTCCTGCTGACCGTCCCACTGTTCGACCGCGACCCGGTGCACCCCGATGTCGAACGGGTGGTCGGGGATTTCACGTCCTCGCTCATCGTGGATGTCGACCTCGGCGCACCGCAGACCCTGGCCGAACGGGCCGTGAGCATGCGGACCGCCATGCACGAGGCGGCCGCGCACGGCAGCTTCGGAGGTCTCGACGTGCTCCGCGAACTCAGCCGGGAGCGGGGCGAACCCGTGGTGTCACCGGTGGTGTTCACCAGCGCGCTCGGCCTCGGTGAACTCTTCTCGCCGACCGTGACCGAGGTCCTGGGCGATCCGTCGTGGATCGTCTCGCAGGGGCCGCAGGTGCTGCTGGACGCACAGGTCACCGAGGTCTCGGGCGGGCTGCTGCTGAACTGGGACGTGCGGGCCTCGGATCTGGAGCTCGAGACGGCGCGGTCCATGTTCGCCTACTACGTGCGACTGCTGGATCTGCTGATCGCCGGTGAATGGGATTCCCCGGCACCCGATCCGGTATCAGCCGAGGTCCGGGCGCAGCGCGCGGCGGTCGAACAGCCCCTGCCCGGAACCACGTACTTCGACGGCACCCTGCATGGACATTTCCTCACCGCCGCGGCGCACCGGACGGACGCGCCGGCGGTGATCGGTGTGGACCGCACCTGGACACACGGCGAACTTGCCGGCGAGGCCCGGCGTATCGCCGGTGCGCTGCTGGCGGCGGGCGTCCGGTCCGGCGATACCGTGATCGTCGACCTACCCAAGAGCGGCGAACAGATCGCGGCGGCGCTCGGTGTGCTCACTGCCGGTGCGGCCTACGTACCGGTGGCCCCGACCCAACCGCGGGCCCGGCGCGAACGCATCGTCTCGGTGGCCACCCCGGCCGCGATCCTCACCGATCGAGCCGGGGCCTGGGCGGATTCGCCGGGCCGGGTGCTGGATATCGCCGCCGCCCGCACCGCGGATCCGGCCGAACCGGTGCCGGTGGGCACCGACGCGTTGGCCTATGTGCTGTTCACCTCCGGCTCCACGGGTCTGCCCAAGGGCGTCGAGGTGCCGCATCGGGCGGCCGTCGCCACTCTCACCGATCTGGTGGACCGCTACCAGCTGGGCGCGAACGACCGCAGCCTGCAGGTCTCCGCACTGGAATTCGATCTGTCGGTGTTCGATATCTTCGGCCTGCTCGCCGTGGGTGGAGCCGTGGTGGTCCCGGGCGACGACGAGAGCACGCGGGTCGATACCTGGGCGCGGATGCTGCGCGACGAATCGGTGAGCGTTCTCAACTGTGTGCCCTCGATCCTGGGCATGATCCTCGATATCGCACCGCTGCCGCCGTCGCTGCGGGTGGTGATCATGGGTGGCGACAAGGTGGATGTCTCCCTGCTGCACCGGGTCGGGGAGCAACTGCCCGGCTGCCGGGTCGCCGGGCTCGGCGGAACCACCGAAACCGCGATCCACTCCACGGTCTGCGAAGCGCCGGACGTACCGGCCGGTGCGACGTTCGTGCCGTACGGGATACCGCTGCGCGGGGTGCGCTGCCGGGTGGTCGACGCGATCGGCCGCGACCGGCCCGATCTCGTCCCGGGTGAACTGTGGATCGGCGGAGCGGGTGTGGCCGATGGGTACCGCGGCGATCGGGAACGCACCGCCGACCGGTTCGTCGCCCGGGACGGCGTCCGCTGGTACCGCACCGGCGATATGGTGCGCTATCTGCCGGGCGGCTTCCTGGATTTCCTCGGCCGGGCCGACCATCTGGTGAAGGTGCGCGGGTACCGGGTCGAACTGGGTGAGGTGGAGGCCGGGCTGCTCGGGCTCGAATTCGTCACCGGGGCCGTGGCGTGGTCGGACGGTCGCGATCTGCGGGCCGCGGTCACCGCGACCGGCGCGGATTCCGGCGAGCGGATCCGGGTGGCACTGGCCGAGGTACTGCCGCCGCATATGATCCCGCGGTCGGTGACGGTGCTGGCCGAACTGCCGTTGACCTCGAACGGGAAATACGACCGCAAGAAGGTCGCCGGACTCGTCACGCCCGACGCGCGGTCGGAATCCGTGGCGCCGCGTACCGAACTGGAAACGGCGCTGGTGACGATCCTGGGCGAGATCCTGGCCACCCGTCCGCTGGGAGTGACCGACGATTTCCTCGCGCTCGGCGGCGATTCCGTACTGGCCACCGCGTTCGTGGCGCAGGTCCGGCAGTGGCTGGACGCGCCGCGGCTGACCGTCGCCGATATCTTCCTGCGGCGCACCCTCGCCGGCCTGGCCGATCGGCTGGTCGAGCTGGAGGGGGAGCGGATGGACCGGGTGGCCGCCACCTTCCTCGAGGTGATGGGACTGTCCGACGAGCAGGTCGAAGCCGAGATCGGTGGTCCCACGACCGCGGCGGAGACGGCGCCCGGCCATCGGCTGAGTTCGGACCGGATGGATATCGCCCGCGACGCCGGAATCGTGCACGAATGGCTCACCCATCCCAAGGCCGAGTACTGGGACATGCTGACCAGCACCCGGGCCGAGGTGGAGCAGATGATCCGCGACGCCGCGGCCGGTGCGCAACCGCAGTACGGGATGCGGATGGGCTATCTCGACGGGGTGCCGCAGTTCCTTTTCGAGCTGTACGACCCGCAGCGCAGCGATCTGGCCGTACCGGGGACGGGATACGCACACCGGCCCGGCGATATCGGTATGCATCTGCTGGTCGCCCATAGCGAGCGGCGGATCCCGGGGTTCACCGGCACCGTGATGCTGCACATCATGCGCACCGCGTTCTTCGAGGCGGGGGCGCAGCGGGTGGTGGTGGAACCGGATATCCGGAATCTGGAGGTCCAGCGGCTCAACGCCGCGGTGGGTTTCGTCGTGGCGGGCGACCACCCCGTGGCGGGCAAGACCGCCCGGTTGAGCTACTGCACCCGGGAGGACTTCATCCGCCTGACCGACAACGGCCGCCGACTCGCGGCCGCCGACCAGCTCACCGGCAGCTGAGAGGGCGGAATCGTGAACAGCACAGACCTTTCCGCGTCCACCCGGTCCTACCGGCAGATCTACCGCACCCGTATCGCCAAGAAGGTGCTGGCCGAGTTCTGTCACGAGCGGTTCGCCCGCCCGGTGGAGACGGCCCCCGGCGAATACACCGTGCGGTCCGACGACGGCCGGACCGAGTACCGGTTCCGGGCCGAACTGCTCGCACTGGACAGCTGGAACATCGACGAATCCGGTCTGCGGCGGGTTCGGGACGGCGCCGATCTGCCGATCGACCCGGTGGCGCTGATCGTGGATCTGAGGAGTGCCCTGGGCATCTCCGAGGAGGCGTTGCCCGAGTACCTCGAGGAGTTCGTCAACACCCTCTCGATCGGCACCGAGCGGCCCGACTCCCGGCGTATCGCGGCCGCGGAGCTGGCGGCCGCCGATTTCCAGACGATCGAGAAGACGATGACCGAGGGGCATCCCTGCATCGTGGCCAATGCCGGCCGGCTGGGATTCAGCGCCGCCGATATCGAGCGGTACGCACCGGAATCGGGACAGCCCTTCCCGCTGACCTGGGTCGCCGTCGTCCGGGAGAACTGCGATTTCTCCGCGGTATCCGGTGTCGACTACGACGGGCTGATCCGCGACGAACTGGGTGCCGGAACGCTCGCCCGGTTCGACGGCGTGCTCACCGGCCTCGGCCTGGACCCGGCCGCCTACTACTACATGCCGGTCCATCCCTGGCAGTGGTCCGAGAAGATCGCGCGGATCTACGCGATCGATATCGCCGAGCGCAAGATCGTCTACGTCGGCGAGTCCCCGGATCTGTACCAGCCGCAGCAATCGATCCGGACCCTGTTCGATATCAGCGACCCCCGGCGTCATTACGTGAAACTGGCGCTGTCCATAGTCAATATGGGTTTCACGCGGGGGATGTCTGCCGATTACATGCGCACCACCCCGTTGATCAACGACTGGGTGCGCAGCCGGGTGAGCGGTGACGAGTATCTGACCTCGATCGGATTCGAGATGCTCTACGAGGTCGCGGCCATCGGCTACCGCAACACCACGCTCACCGAGATCACCCGTCCGGGCTCGGAGTACCGCAAACTGCTGTCCGCGCTGTGGCGGGAGAGCCCGGTGCGGCTGGTGAACGAGCGCGAACAGCTGACCACCATGGCGGCGCTGCTGCATCTCGACCACCACGGTGAACCGCTGGTGGCGGCCATCATCGCCCGCTCGGGAATCGCCGCGCGCGACTGGCTGCGGCGTTATCTGCGCGCCTATCTGCATCCGATCATCTATCTGCTCTATCGATACGAGTTCAAGTTCTCCCCGCACGGTGAGAACCTCATCCTCGTTCTCGACGGCGGCGTCCCGGTGCGCGCGATATTGAAGGATATCGGCGAAGAGGTCTCCATATTCGGTGCCGCGGAAGGCATTCCGGAATCCTGCCGCCGCGCGGTGGCCGAGGAGGCCGACGCGATCCGCAATATGGGTGTGCTCTCGGATGTTTTCGACGATTACCTGCGCCACCTCGCGGCGATCCTGCATACGAGCGGACTGGTCGACGACGGATCGTTCTGGGCCACGGTCGCGGAGAGCGTGATCGAATTCCAGGAGCGGCATCCGGATCTGGCCGAGAAATTCACGCGCTGGGATCTCTTCGCGCCGACCTTCCAGGCGATCCATATGAACCGGCTCCAACTGTCGAACAACCGCCGCATGGTCAACCTCGGCGATTCGTATTCGACCCTTGTCGACGCCGAACACGAACTCGTCAATCCCATAGCCGAATACCGTCCGGTCGCGGCCCGGACCCCGGAAATGGAGGTGGCGGCCACGTGAGCGCGGATATGGAGATCATCCGGGACGCCTGGGGTATCCCGCATATCACGGCGGATTCGGCCGAGGGCGCCCTCTTCGGTCAGGGGTACGCCGGTGGAATCGACCGGGCCTGGCAGCTCGAATTCCTGCGGCTGCGGGCCGAGGGCCGCACCGCGGAGCTTTTCGGCGCCGACAGTGTGGGCTGGGACGAATTCGCCCGGCGGTCGCAGATGGATCGCGCCGCCCGGCGGATCTACGAGGCGTCGTCCGCGCGGACCCGGAGCCTGCTGCGCGCCTATATCGCCGGGGTGAACAGTTCGCTGGACACCGCGGAAGCCCCCGAGCTCACCGAATTCGGCCATCGGCCCGCACCCTGGCAGCCGTGGACGCCGATCGCGGTCTTCATCGTGCACCACATCCTGTTCGGGCGCTTCACCACCAAACTCTGGCGGCTGCACGCCTGCCGCGCCCTCGGGGTGGCCGCGCTACCGCTGTTCGACTGCGAAGGCCCCGACCATCCGGGCACGGCAGTACCCGATCTGCCGGACGAGGCGTTCGTGGCGGATCTGCTCGACCGGATCGGCGCCGGTGCCACCGGGGACGAGGATCTGTGGAGTTCCTCCTTCGGTGACGCGATCTCGGGCAGCAACGCGTGGGGTGTGGCCGCCGGACGCACCGCGACGGGTGCGCCGATGATCGCCGGTGATCCCCATCGGTTCCTGGAGCTGCCCGGTATCTACCAGCAATTCCACCTGGCGGCACCGGAATTCGACATTGTCGGGTTCGCGTTCGCGGGCGTACCGGGGGTACCGCATTTCGCGCATGCCGGCACCGTGGCCTGGGGCATCACCAACGCGATGGGCGACTACCAGGACCTCTACCTGGAGCGGCTGGACCGGACCGGCGGCCGGGTGTGGGTGGAGACGATGACGGGCCGCCGCGAGGCCGATACCCGGACCGAGCGGATCACGGTCCGCGACGGCGCTCCGGTGGATGTCGAAATCATCACCACCGACAACGGATCGGTGGTCTTCGGCGGGCCGGAGGCGCCGTTCGCGCTGAGCCTGCGCAGTCCGCTGCTCGACGACCCCGCCACCACCTTCGACGCCGCGCTCGACACGTTGTTCGCGAAATCGGCCGATCAGGTCGAAGCGGCGCTGCGCGAATGGGTGGAACCGGCCAACCGGATCGTCATCGCCGATACCTCCGGCCGGCTGACCCATCACGTCGTCGGCCGGATGCCGCTGCGGGCCGCGGAGAACTACTGGCTGCCGGTGCCGGGCTGGGACGAGCGCTACCGCTGGCAGGGATACGCCACCGCGTCGGTCTCCGATGCGGAGTTCGCCGCGGAGGTGGACGGATTCTCGGTGATCGCCAACCAGCGCATCCCGGAATCGGCACCGCTGCAACCCCTCACCACCGAATGCGTGCCCCCACAGCGTGCCGACCGGATCGGCGCGCTGCTCGCGGAGAACGAGGCCGTATCGGCCACCGACTGTGCCCGCATCCACGGCGACACCGAGAACGACGCCGCGGCCCTGCTGCAGGATCTGCTACGGCCGCTGACCGGGTTGAGCCCCGGCGGCGCGAAGATCCGCGAACACCTCCTGACCTGGGACCGCGGTATGCGCGAGGACAGTACCGACGCGTATCTGTTCGCCGAGGTCCGCGCCCAGCTGGTGCTCGGCCTGACCGGCCACGAGGCGCTGGCCGGACTCCTCGCCGCGCATCCGTTCCCCCGGATCTTCGATCCCTGGTTCGTGGTGCCCACCCGTATCGCCGCGGCGCTGGAGTCCGTGGTGCGCCGGGCACCCGCGCTGGGCGTGGATATCGGGCGGCTCACCGCGGCCGCTGTCGAAGCGGTGGCGGAGCGGGTCGAGGCGCTGCCCGCCGTGCCGACCTGGGGCAGCGTCCATGTATTGGCGCCGATCCACGGTATGGATCTGGTCGGCGCGACCCCGAAACATCCCGACCTGTCCAAGCGGGTCCGGCCGCGCCCGCTGCCCCTGGGCGGTGACGCCGAATGCGTCTTCGCCAACGGCAGCGCGGTCGGGTTCTCGCACGCCTGCAGTGTGGGATCGGCCGCGCGCTATGTCTGGGATCTCGCGGGGCGCGATGCCGGTCGCTGGATCGTGCCGCTGGGCGTGGCGGGGGATCCGCGGTCGCCGAACTTCGAAGACCAGGCGCCGCTGTGGGCGCGCGGCGAACTGATCGACATCGTCAGCGATTGGACGGAGCTGCGGCGGACCACCGACCGGCGCCAGATGTTCGGCCGGATACCGGCGGCGGAAACCTCCGGCGAAACCGCACCGGATACGTATCGGCCGCTGCCGCCTCCGCAACACCCGCAATCCACGAACGGCTCGATGCTGGGAGACGCATGAACCTGTTGACCGATACGCGACTGGAACTGATGAGGCGGCGGCTGGCCGGCTCCGGTGCCGGTGCGGCGCCTGTGGTGGCCACCGCGGTGCCCCGGACTCCGGCCGGGCAGCTGGGTATCGCCGAACGCCGGATGTGGAAGATCTACGACCTGGATCCGGATTCGGTATCCCACAACATCGGGCTCGTCCTCGATTTCGACGGATACGAACTCGACGCGGTGGTGGGGTCCTTCGAACTGATGGTGCGCGAAGCCGAGGTGCTCGGATCGGTGATCGTCGTCGAGGACGGTGTGCCACGCCGGACGCCGGTGATCGGGCAGGGGCACTGGGCGGTACCCGGCGCGGTGTGGGAATGGGGTTCGCGGCCCGCGAACCTGCCTGCCGCCGATCCGGGCGGGCACCGGGCCGATATCCTGGCCGCCGCGTCGGCTCTGGTGAAGGCGCCTTTCGACCTGACCCGGGAACCGCCGCTACGCGGGCGCGTCTACGCGGGCGCCGGTTCCCGCGTAACGGTGGTCCTGGTGGTGCACCACTTGGCCGTGGACGACACATCCTGGGCACTGCTGCTGGGGACCCTGGTCTCCGGGAGCCGGCCCGGTTCCGGTGCGACCGCCCGGCCGGGTACGGATACCGCACCGGACCGGGCGACGGTCGATTCGGCGGTCCGGCACGCCCTGGCGACCTGGGCGGCCGAGGACGTGCGCTATCCGCTGTCCGGATCGCTGCCGGAGACCGACGCCGCGCAGAGCTGGCTGTCGCCGCTCAGCGATCGCGACGGGGTCAAAATCACCGGTCCGGTCGATCCGGCGGATATCGAGGCGCTGGGCGCGGTCTCCCGCGAGGTGGGCGCGACCTCCAACGCCCTGCTCATCGCGGTGTGCGCGCTGAGCGTGTACGCGCTCACCGACGCCGCCGACCATGTGCTGCTGGTGCCGTCGGACAACCGCCGCCCGGGCGAGGACCCGAGCCGGGTGGGTTACTGCGGGAATATCGTCCCGATGCGGTTCTCGTTCGATGCCGGAGCGAGCGTGCGGGATTCGCTGCGCACCGCGGTGGCGGCGGTCTACCGGGCGATGGAATTCGCCACCGTCGATTACGGCACCGTGCTCACCGCGCTGCGGGCGGCCGGGGGCCGCTTCCCGGTCGCCGAAATCATGGCGTCGGTACGGAACGCGCCGCTACGCGGCGTTCCGGTGTCCGCACGCAAGGAAGTTTCCTGCGAATCGGTGTTCAACGGAATCGGCAACTACCCGATCACTTTCGCTTTCGAAATAGCCCCGGACAATCGAGTTCATCTGGAGGTCGATTATCAACCCGATATCGTCGACAACGCATTCGCGCGCCGCGCCTCGGCGGTGACGACCGCATTGGTAGCGCGCGTACCGCAGGCCCTGGACCGCACGGTGGGCGATCTCGTCCACGCGGTGCGCGAAACGGAGACCGCGTAACAGTTTTCCGATGCCGGCGGCCGGCGGGTGCGCCCGGTCCACCTCGATTCCGACGATCGCAGCGGAGCGGCCGGACTTCTGAAGTCCGGCGCCTGCGTGAAGTCGTTCGATTCCGTCGACGGCGCAGTTCGACGGGATCGTCCGAAACACATCGTTATCCGTGTCTTTGAAGTAATGGGGCTTTTCCGTGTCACAAGAATTCTTATCCCCCTGGCAGCGAACCTCTCGGTTCGCCACTCCCGGTGCCGGCTGGTCCGAGGTCGGTGGCGGGCTGGCGCAGGTCGCCGCCGCGGTGGCCGACAGCCATCACCGCGCCCCGCTGCCCTCCGGAGCGCCGGAGGAGATGCTCGCCGCCGTGGCGGAATCGCTCGGCCCGGAACAGATCCCGGACCTCGGGGTCGGCGAACCCGCCGCCCTGGCGCAACTGGCCGAGCTGATCGCCCGGTACGGGCTGGACCTCACCCACAAACTCACCGCGGCCCATCTCCAGCCACCGCCGCTGACGGTGGCCGTGGTGGCCGATGCGCTGGCCAGCGCGACCAACGCGTCGCTGGACACCTACGATTCCGGCCCGGCGACCCTGGCCATCGAGAAGTGGACTATCAACGCGCTCGCACGGCTGGCCGGTTTCACCGACAGCGCCGGGGGTGTGTTCGGGCCGGGAGGGTCGTACTCGAATCTGCTCGCCCTGCTGATCTCCCGCGACTACGGGGCCGCGCGGCTCGGGATCGATATCCGGCAGAACGGGACCAGCGCGCTGCCGCGGCCCGTGGTGCTGTGCTCCCAGGTCGCGCATTTCTCCATCCACCGGGCCTGCGCGGCCCTGGGGCTGGGAGAGGCCGCGGTGATCGGGGTGCCGGTGGACACCGAGCACCGGATGATCCCGGAAGCCCTAGAGGCGGCGCTGGCCGAACTCAGCCGCACCCATACGCCGATGACGATCGTGGCGACCGCGGGCACCACGGACTTCGGCTCCGTCGACCCGCTACCGGAGATCGCCGATATCGCCGCCCGCTACGGTGTCTGGCTGCATGTGGATGCCGCGTACGGGTTCGGTTCCCTGTTCTCCGCGAAGCTGTCCGGTCTGCTGGCCGGTATCGAGCGCGCCGATTCGGTGACCCTCGACCTGCACAAGGTCGGCTGGCAGCCGGCCGCCGCCAGCGTCCTGCTGCTCGCCGACCAGCAGCGATTCGCCTCGCTCAACCGTTCCGTGGCCTACCTCAACCCGGACGACGATGTGGAGGCCGGATACGGCGGGTTACTGGGCCAGACCCTGCAGACCACCCGCCGCCCCGATGTCCTCAAGGTCGCGGCGACCTTCCTCGCCTACGGCCGCAGCGGTCTGGGCGAGATGCTCGACACCTGCCACGAACTGGCGCGTTACGCGGAACGGCGGATCGCCACGGAATTGCAGCTGGAACTGGTGGCACCGGTGACGCTGACGACCGTGGTCTTCCGGTACCGCTGTGAGGATCTGGATCTGGACCAGGTGAACGGTGAACTGCGCCGCCGCCTGATCAGCAACGGTAAGGCGCTGATCGGCCGCACACAGGTGCGCGTGCACGGCGAGGGCGAGCCCCGGACCTGCCTGAAACTGACGCTGCTGAATCCGGAATCGGCCGAGACCGATATCGACGCGCTGTTCGACGAACTCCTGCGGGTCGGGCTGGAAGTGGAGTCCGAGGGGCTGCACGAGGGTCTGCGGAGCGACCGCGACGAGATGGTGCGAGTGCATGAGTGACGTCGAATCGGTAGGGATTCTCGCGATCGGCTGCGGGCCGTTCAACCTCGGGCTCGCCGCCCTGGCCTCGACCGTCGACGACGCCGATGTCCTGGTGGTGGATTCGGCCGACGAGTTCCGCTGGCATCCGGGTTTGATGTTCGAAGAAGCGAAACTTCAGGTCAGCTTCCTGTCGGACCTGGTCACGCTGGTGGACCCGACACATCCCCTGTCGTTCCTGGCGTATCTGGCCGATGTGGACCGGCTCTACCCGTTCCTGGTGCGCGAGGAGTTCTTCCCCACCCGGCGCGAATACGAGGCCTACCTGCTGTGGGTGGTGCGGCGGCTGTCCTCGCTGCGGTTCGGCACCACGGTCGAGGCCGTGCGCTGGATCGACGCCGACGAGCGGTTCGAGGTGTCGGTACGCGGTTCGGACGGTACGACCTCGACGATCCACGCGGGTCATGTGGTGATGGGTATCGGCACCGAACCCGCGGTCCCGGAGGAACTCGCCACCACCTCCCCGGCGCTGGTGCACAGTTCGGATTATCTCTTCCATCAGGAGGCCGCCCACGCGGCCGGTGCGGTGACGGTGATCGGGTCGGGCCAGTCCGGCGCGGAGATCGTGATCGATCTGCTGGAGGAGAATCTGCGCGGCGGTCCGGCGGTGACCTGGTGGACCCGTACCCCGTGGTTCGCGCCGCTGGATTTCACCAAGCTGTCGCTGGAGATGACCACGCCCGCCTATATGGATTATTTCCACAGCCTTCCCGAGGCCACCCGTGATCGGGTGCGGGCGGGTCACTGGCAGTTCCACAAAGGCATCTCCGCGGAGACCCTGGACCGCCTGCACGATCTGCTCTACCGCCGGCAGCTGAAGGAGAAACCGCAACCGGTGCAGTTGCGCAACGGGGTCGCGGTCGAGGGCGTGGATACCCTGGCCGACGGGCGGCTGCGCCTGCGGGGGCGCCATCTGGACACCGGATCGCTGCTCTCGCACACCGCGGATATGGTCATCGCCGCCACCGGGTACCGCTCCCGCGAGCACGAGTTCCTGGCGCCCCTCGAAGGCCGGCTCCGGCGTGATTCCCGCGGTCGCCTGGCGATCGAATCCGATCACGCGGTGGCCGCCGACGCGGCACTGAGCGGCCGGCTGTTCGTCGCCAATGCCGAGGCGCACAGTCACGGCGTCTCCGCGCCGAACCTGGATATCGGGGCCGTGCGCAACGCCAAGATCCTCAACACCGTGCTGGGGCGCGAGGCCTACCGCCTGCCGCGCCACACCGCCTTCACCAGTTTCGGGGTGACCGATGACGACATCGTCGAATAGGCCCGCTCAGCTTCGGTATGCCCTGCCCGGCAGCCGTGAATCGATCACTGTTCCTTCGTCTCTGAGGAGTTCCTGATGTCCGACCATATCCGTGAGGTGCTGGACAGCATCCTGGAAGAAGATCTCGACCTCGCGATCACCGATATCGCCCGGACCTCGTTGCTGGTCGAGGATCTCGGACTGGATTCGGTCGGGTTCGCCATCGGCGTCGTCGCCATCGAGGAGCGCCTCGGGGTGCAGCTCAGTGAGCGGGAGATGTCGGAGGCGGCCTCGGTCGGCGATCTGGAAGATCTCATCCGTTCCAAGGCCGGGGTGTAGGCGGTGACGGCCGAATCCTTCACAGAGCTACTCGCCCGCGCATTCGACGACCAGGTCGTGGCCTGGACCGAACAGGCCGAGCGGGAGCAGAAATTCCCCCGGCCCCTGCTGGAACACCTGGGCGGGATGGGGGTTTTCGCCCGGAAGTGGGAGGGCCGCAAGGTCGCCGATCTCGGCGACCATTTCGCCCTCGCGCACCGGCTGGGCGTACTGCAGTCGGCGGGGATCGGCGTCGGGGTGAGCCTGCACGATTCGGCCATCGCCATCCTGCGCCGTTTCGGCCGCAACGATTTCCTGCGCGACCTCGCCGACCGGGCCGTCGCCACCGAAGCGGTGCTCTGCATCGGCGCCTCGGAGGAGTCGGGCGGCTCCGATCTGCAGAACGCCCGGACCCGGATCGAACCGGAGGACGGCGGCTACCGGGTCACCGGGCACAAGAAGTTCGTCTCGCTGTCGCCGGTGGCGGACTACATGTTCGTGGTCGGGCGCAGTTCCGGCGACGCCCCGGCCGGTGATCAGGGCAATGTCGCGCTCGTCGCGGTGCCGATGTCGCAGGTCTCGATCGGCAGGCCCTACGAGAAACTGGGGGCCGGCCCGCTGGACACCGCGCCGGTGACACTGGACACCTGGGTGCCGGAGGAGGCGCTGATCGCCCGTCCCGGAACCGGCCTGGCGGTGATCAGCTGGGGCCTGGCGCACGAACGCTACTCGGTGGCGGGGCAGATCGCCGCCGCCTGCGAGGTGATGCTCGGTGTCACCCTGGCCCGCATGCTGGATCGCAGCCAGTTCGGTAAGCGGCTCTACGACCATCAGGCGCTGCGGCTGCGGGTCGCCGATATGCAGGCCCGGGTCGATCTGCTGCGGTACGCCCTCGCCGGAGTCGCCGCCGAGGGCAAGGTGAATCTGCGCACCGCCGCGGCAATGAAGGCCTCCGCCGCGAATCTCGGTGAAGAAGTGGCCTCGGAATGCCTGCACATCTTCGGCGGCATCGGCTACCTCGAATCGGAGACGCCGATCGGACGCTGGTGGCGCGATATGAAACTGGCCCGCGTCGGCGGCGGCACCGACGAGGTGCTGTGGGAACTGGTGGCGGCCGCGATGAAGCCCGATCACGAGGGCTATCAGAAGATGCTCGAGAAACAGGTGGACCAGATATGAACAGCCCCGCCGGCAGCGGCACCGTCACCGGATCGGCGCCCACCGAACTGGCGCCCCCGGACCTCACCTACCTGCACCTGGACACCAAGACCTCGCCGATGCACTGGGCGATGGTCATGGAACTGGCGACCGACGGCCCGGCGCTGACACTCGCCGAGGTGCGGGCCCGGGTCGCCGAACGCACCGGGCTCTTCGATATCTTCCGCCTCGGCGTGGAGAACGGCCGCTGGCGCAGACCCCGCGTGGTCCTGGCCGATACCGTGGATGTCGACCGGCAGGTCGCGCACGCGCAGTACGCCGACGCGACGGATCTGTTCCGGCAGATCGCGGCACTGCACGAAACCGCGCTGGTGCGCCCGGCGCCGTTCTGGCATATCACGCTGTTCACGCCCAGCGGTGCGGGCAATCAGTACCTTGTGCTGCGGGTACACCACAGCCTGTCCGATGGGATCGCCGGCGCCGCGTTCGCCGCGCTGCTCGCCGACGGAACCGCTGACGACCTCACCGAATTCGAGCGCTTCGCGATCAGTCCGCGCTATCGGATCGCCGAGATCGAACCCGAGGTGCTGAAGGAATCGAAGGCCGCCTTCAACGATCAGTTCGCCGCCGCCCGCACCGGCCGCGGCTGGCCGGAACTGACCCGAAGCGGACGCCGGGAGGTCGCGCTGCACAGTGTGTCCACCCGCGATCTGCGCCGGACCGCCAAGAAACACGGGGCAGGAGTGCACGAATTCGTGCTCGCCACCATCGGCGCCACCCTGAGCGCCGCCGCGCCCGCCACCGGGAAACCACCGGCCGAGGTGCTACGGGTGACGCTACCGGTGACGCACGATACGGCGTTCCGGCACACCGGGAACGCGGTGCTCGTCTCGCTGTTGAATCTGCCCGGTAATGCGCCCGATCTCGCCACCCAGATCGACCGGGCGCGCGCCGAATTGGCGATCATCGAGCGGCGTCGTCCGGAACTCGCGCTCGCCGCCACCGATAACGCGCCGAAAATTCCCTGGCCGCTGCATCGCGCGATCGCCAACGCGTCGATGTCGCGGATGAGCCCGGATATCCATATCGGTATCAATCCGGGTTTCTCCCGGATCCGTTCCGTACTCGGCAAAGCGATCACCGAACTGACGCCGATCTCACCGCTGGTGGGCTATTCGTTCTCGGTGACCTCGCTGATCCTGGGGAACAAGACCTCGTTCGGGGTCGTCACCGATCCGGCCGCGCTGCCGGCCGGCTACGCCGCGACCTTCGTCGAACAGTTCGACCGCGTGCTGACCGAGGCATCGGCGCCGTGACGAGCTGCCCGGTCCGGAGCCGCCGCACCCAGCGGCCGGACCGGTTCGCCGAGAACCTTTCTCGGATTGCCGAGTCTTTTACGTTCGGGCCTTGCCCGGTAGGAAGCGAAGTGAACATCCCATGAGCAGAATCACCGAATTACTGTTCGACCGGCCGGTGCCGGAGAACACCGGTATGTGGAGCGGCGAAGATCCGGCGGACCTGTCGTTCCGTTCCTGGGCGCAGATCCGCTCGACCGCCCGCCGCGCCGCCGCCGGACTCGCCCGCGCCGGGGTGGAGCCCGGAAGTTCCGTGGCCATCCTGGCCGGCACCGCCGACGATGTCGTCGTCCTGGTACAGGCCACTTGGATGCGCGGCGCCGCCTTCACCATGCTGCACCAGCCCACCCCGCGCACCAACCTGGAGACGTGGGTGGCGGATACCCGCGCGGTGGTCCGGATGCTGGACGCGAAGGTGCTCGCGGTGGCCGAACCGTTCACGGCCGCGGTCCGCGATCTTGATCTGGGCGTTCCGATCGTGCCGATCGAGGACATCCTCGCGGGGTCGGACGAACAGGATCATGTCGCCACCGCCGAGGACGATATCGCCGTCCTGCAATTGACCTCCGGGACCACCGGTGTCCCCAAGGCGGTGGCGATCTCGTACCGCAACCTGCATCAGAACCAGATCGCCATGGCCGGCGCGGCCGGATTCCGGTCCGATGATGTGGTCGTCAGCTGGCTTCCGCTCTACCACGATATGGGCATGATCGGCCTGATGATGACGCCGATGTTCGCCGGCGCGACCACCGTGATCACCACACCGCTGGCCTTCCTCAAGAACCCGCTGTCGTGGGCCGACCTCATCACGAAGTTCGGTGGAACCTTCACCGCGGCACCGAACTTCGCCTACTCGGTGCTGGCGCGCCGGCTCAAGCGTGCCGCCGACGGCGCCTACGACCTGTCCAGTATGCGGGTCGCGGTCAACGGCGCGGAGGCCGTGGACGAGGACACTTTGCGGGAATTCCTCGCCGAGGCGGGCCGGTTCGGTTTCCGGCCGGAAGCGCTCATGCCGGCCTACGGGATGGCCGAAACCACTCTCGCGGTGTCGTTCACCGCCGCGGACGCCCGCTACGCGGTGGACGTCGTCGACGCCGACCGCGCCGAGGAACAGGGCGTCATCGCGCGCGACGAGGTCACCCGGCCGCGCACGCTGATGCGGTTGGGCGCGCCGGTGCCCGGGATCGAACTGAAAGTCGTCGACGACGCCGGCAACACCCTGCCCGCCGACCGGATCGGCACCTTCCTGGTCCGCGGCGACGCCGTCACCACGAAATACCTGGGTCCGGACGGATACTCCGCGGCGATCGACGCGGACGGCTGGCTGTCGACCGGTGATCTCGGCTACCTCACCGCGGACGGCGAAGCAGTGGTCACCGGCCGCAAGAAGGACGTGATCATCGTCGCCGGCCGCAACATCTCTCCGACCGTCGTGGAACGGGCCGCGGCCGCGGTACCCGGGGTACGCCCGGGCAGCGTCGCGGCGCTGGCGATCCGGCTGCCGTCCATGGCCCGCGAGGGGATCGCGGTGATCGCCGAATCGGACGCGGCCGGCGATGTGGACGAATGTGAACGGATCCGGAAGGAGGTCGCGCGCGCGGTCTACGACGATGTGGGTATCGCCCCGGCCGTGGTGACGATCGTGGGCAAGGGCGCGCTGCCGAAAACCCCGTCGGGCAAGCTCCGCCGGGCTTCCGCGGCGAGCCTGATCCCGGCCTGAGGCGGGCCGCCGGATGTGGCAGGGGAGACGCGGCGATCGGGTCTCCCCGTCACGGTCGCTCGGGATCGTCGCCGGTGGCCGACCGGTCGAAGAGTTCGCGCAGGGCGACCGCATCCACATAACGTCCGGCCTGCCGGTAGGCGAAAGCGAGATCGTCCCGCGTCGTCGAGGTATCCGGGTGATCGGCGCCCAGGATACGAACTCGTGCCGTCAGTGTTTGCTCGAGCAGTGCCGTGGCTTCGGCCCACCGGCCCGCCGACAGGTACGACGCGGCGAGATTGTTGCGGGAGAGCAGGGTGTCGGGGTGCTCGGGCCCCAGCACACGTTCCCGGATGGTCAGCGTGTGTTCGTTGAGCCGGAGTGCCTCGTCCGACCTCCCCACCGCGCTGTAGGCACTGGCCAGATTCCCGCGGGTCATCAGCGCGTCCGGGTGCTCGACGCCCAGCTGGTGTTCCCGCGCGGGGAGAACCTGTTCGAAGATGGTGACGGCTTCGGCCGCTCGACCGGCGGCCTGATAGGCGACAGCGAGATTGTTGTATGCGGTGAGAGTATGCGGGTGGTCGTGCCCGAGGAGTCGGTCGGAGTCGGCGATCGTGCGTTCGAAAGTTGCGATCGCTTCGGTCATCCGGCCGGCCTTCTGATAGGCGAGGGCGACATTTCCGCGGGTGAGTAACGTGCTGGGATGGTCGGTGCTGAGGACCCGCTCACGATCGGTGAGTGTCTGTTCGTAGAGCCCGACGGCCTCGTCGACCCGACCGGCGGCCAGATAGCCGGCCGCCAGGTTGTTGCTCGAAGCCAGCGTATCCGGATGTAGCGGCCCCAGACTACGTCGGCGATCGGCGAGCGTTCGCTCATAGAGACCGATGGCATCCGCGAGCCGGCCCGCCGCGCGGTAGGCATAGGCGACGTTGTTTCGGGCGTTCAGCGTATCGGGATGGTCGGGGCCGAGTAGCTCCTCACTGGTTGCCTGGGTCTGTTCCAGCAGGGTGATGGCCTCCGCCCGGCGGCCCGCGCTCTGGTATGCGATGGCGAGATTGTTGCGGCAGGCCAGGGTTGTGGGATGAGCGGGGCCGAGCGTCCTCTCGGTCGTGACATGGAGCTCCTCGTAGAGGGGGATCGCCTCGGTGATCCGCCCGGCCGCGCGGAGAGCGGCCGCGAGCCCGGCGCGAGCATTCCGGTCCAGCGCCATGATCGAGTTCGGGATCCATTTGGTTTTCGGCAGAATCGATCGGTAGAGCGCAATGGCTTCGTCCAGCCGGCCCGCGGCCCGGTAGGCATCGGCGAGATTTTCGCGGACAGCGAGGACGCCGGGGTTCCAGGACTTCAGGATGCGCTCCGCATCGGTGCGGCACAGTTCCAAGACCGCTACCGCTTCGTCCACTCGTCCCGCCGCATGGTACGCGTGCGCGAGAGCGTTACGAGCGGCCAGAGTTTCGAGGTGGTCCGTACCGAGGACCAGGGCCGTATCGGCCAGCGCCTGGTAGGTGTACTCCACGGCCCGGCTGACATCGGCCGACTCGATCAATTGCCTGCCCGCCCAGTGGCGGGCCTGTATCAGCCGCAGCGTCGGGGCGGTACCGGTGGCGGGTGTCCTGGTGCCCCAGAGCGCGTCGATGTGGTCGATCAGATGTGCTCCCGCTTCGCGCCGGTGCCACGCGTCTTTCACATCGATGTAGTGGCTTTCGATCACATCCAGCGCGGTATTCGTCAGGCGGGTCAGACCTGTACCGGCCTCTCCGCGCCGTACCCGGCTCAGGAGACCGGCCCGGGGTTCGGGCGCCCGGTCGACGGCGCGTTCCCGGATGACCCGCGAGATGAGGCGATGCATCACCACGGTTTCGCCGGTGGTCGAGCGGGTCAGCAGTGAGCCCCACTCGCAACGGGCCAGCGCCTCGGTCAGGCGTCCGGATGCATCCGGCAGGATCTCGGTCCGGACCCCGGCCGGCGAGAGCATCGCGATCAGCTCGAGGACATCGCGGACAGTGGTATCCAGTGCCGGGTCCGCACTGGACGCTTCGGTCGTATCCAGTGAGAGCAGGATCGCCTTGTCGACCCGGTGCGGATGGTCGGAGCCGGCGAGGCGGGTGAGGGCGGCGGGCAGCGGTTGGTCGAGTAGCTGCTCATAGCTGCCGTAGTCGAGGCGGCGGATGGTGATGGTGGCCGCGGCCTGGGTGAGGGCCAGCGGCAGATCCCCGAGTTGACCGGCGATACGGTCCGCGCCGGAGTCGTCGTCGAGTCCGGTCGCGGCGCGCAGGAACGCCAGTGACTGGGCGCGCGCGTACACCTCGAGATCGATCGGGCTGCCCAGCGTGGTGAAGGCGTGGTCGGTGCTGGTGATGACGACCCGGGTTCCGCCACGTACCGGTACGAACTCGCGAACGCGGTCCGGGGCGGTCGCATTGTCGAACACCAGCAACGCGGGCTCCGGGCGGGACGCCAGATAGTCGCGTAACCGATGCGCGGAACGCTGGGAATCGCCCTCGGGATCGGCCACTCCCAGCCGGCGCGCGACAGCCGCCAGGCCCTCCAGCAGGTTGCCGTCGGTTTCGGCGTCGATCCATCCCACCAATCCCGCGCCGGAGTCGATGGCTTCGCGCGCGTATGCGGCCGCGAGCTGGGATTTGCCCACGCCCCGCATCCCGGTGACCACGACGGCGACCCGATCCTCGGTGAGGTTTCGCCGCAGCGTGGCGAGCTGTTCGCGGCGCAGATAGTGATTGGGCTGCTGTGGCACCGCACCGACGACGATTCCGTCCAGAGCCGCCGGGGATTGCGGAGCCGATTGGAAAACCAGCTGGATATCACGGCCGGCCTGCACATGGTCGAGTGCGAACACCGGCGCACCGGCCGAGGTCCCCTGGTGGCTCTGTGACGCGTCCGGAGCGGGGGTTATCCGCGCGCCACCGGAGGGCCCTCGTCGAGCCCTCCCGCCCGGACCCCGCTGATCCGGATCGACCCACCGACAATGAGATCGGTGGCGTCCACAGCGTTCTCACCGGCAACGGTGATATCGCTGATCTCGACATCGCCGCCGGCCTCGATTCGGGCCAGCCGTATCCCGACGGCCGCGGCGGCCTGCGGCGCCTGCTCCTCCAGAACTCGCAGCAGCTCTTCGGCGACGGCACGCAGTTCGGTATCGGCGCCGGCGCCACTCCTGCCGAGTTCGTCGGCCAGCAGCCGGCGGCGTTGTGGTTCCCCGGGACTCTCCTCCAGTTCGAGCACTTCCGGTTCGACGGCCTCGTATCGGCGGACCAGCAACTCTTTGAGCCGCTGGTAGCTGTCCGTCACCACCTGCGTGGACACCTCGGTCGCCCCGGCCGCGGCCCCCGCCGCCACCGCCGCGGCGATCAATGTCACCGGATCCATCTTGCCGAACCTCCCCTCCGACACCGCCGGAAGCGGTGGACCAGCACAACGTAGCCGAAACCGACCGGTTCTCAGAGTAATTGCCGCCAGGACACCGCGCATCGTGATCGCCGCGCCGCCCCGCCACCCACCGGTTTCGATCAGATCGCCCGGAATACGCTCAGGGTTCGGCCGCAGAAATGTAGGTTGTCCAGGCGGTTCCGGCCGATTATTGTGTGCGCCGAGCTCGGCCAGGGCGAATGCCGGGAAACCGGCGGGATTACCTGCGTTCGGCGGCATTCCGGTATCCGCGGACCGCGAGCGGGCCGAACACGGCGACCAGGCCGACCGTCCACACGACCGTGACGATCAGCGGCCCGGCGATTTCACCGCCCTCGGTGAGCCCGCGGACCGCCTCGATGGCGGGGCTCATCGGCTGATGTTCGACCACCGGCTGCAGCCAGCCCGGATATTCGGTGACCGGCGCGAAACCGCTGTTGAAGAACAGCAGCAGCAGGAACAGTCCGCCGAGTTGCTGCACGGCCTGTTTACCCGACGCCACGGTCGCCATGGCGATCACCGGCACGGCGATACCGATGGCGAACACCATCGGGACCAGGACCGCCCCGATCCCGGCGGCGATCCCGTGCTCGAAGCGGAAACCCAGCGGTACCGCGACGGCGAACAGCACCAGTGTGGCGATTCCGGTACGTACCGCTTCGGCGAGCAGCCGGCCGGCGATGAAACCCGCGCGCGGCACCGGCAAGGTCCACATCCGGGCCAGTAGGCCGGTATCGCGTTCGTGGATCAGGCTGATCGCGGTGGCGAGTGTGCCGAACAGGGCGCCGACCAGGGCGACGAGCCCGGTGTTGCCGTAGACGCTGTCACCGCCGCCCATGGAGGTCACGGTTTTCCCGAGCACCAGCTGGAACATCAGCAGCATGAACGCCGGGAAGACCAGCGACTGGACGACGATCCCGGGATCGCGCGACCACGAGCGCAGCAGGGCACCCGCGTGGATGATCGATTGCCGGATCAGCGGCACCGCCCGGCGCGGCGGCCAGGTGGATTTCGTCTGCGGGACGGTTGTCGTCATCGATTCACCTGCGCCCTTCCGGCGGAGACGATGGCGGCCCAGCCCGCGGCGAGCAGGCACACCGACCAGATGAGGGCCGCGGTGAGTTCGGGGCCGGTTCCGGCCGCGAGCCCACGGAGGGTGTCGGCGAAAACCGACATGGGCTGGTTGCGGACGAACGGCTGCGCCCAGTCGGGGAAGGCGCCGGCCGGGACCAGGCCGGTGGAAGCCATCACCAGGATCAGTTGCGGGATCATCAGGATGCTCGCGATGGAGACCGAGTTGCGGGCGAGAGTACCGACCGCGTCGGTGAGCATGCTCAACGCCAGCCCGAACACCACCACCAGGGCCATGAAGACGACCGTGTCCGCTATCGAGCCGTGGAAGCGGAAGTCCAGCGAATAGCCGATGACCAGACCGCCGGCCAGTGCCAGCAGCATCCGGGTGAGCACCCAGGCCATCCGGCCGAGGAACGGCGCGACGCGGGGGATCGGCAGCGACATCATGCGTTCGTGCACCCCGGCGCGGGCGTCGTGCCCGGCGGTCTCCGTGGCGGTGATCGCGGTGAAAAGACCGGCCTGCAACAGGATGATCGGGGTGAGGAACTGCGCGTAGTCCGCGCCGCCGAGCTCGAACTGCCGGTGCAGCGGCACGTAGAAGCACAGGAAGAACACGACCGGGCTGAAGAAGGCGAAGAAGGCGTCGCCGGACCGGACGGCGGCGAGGATCTTCTGCCGAGCCAGGGTCGCGGTGGCCGGGCCGAGCGCCACCGAGGCTCGCGCGGCGGTTCGTTCCCGGGATCCGGCGACGGTGTCGGCGGTGAGTGTGGCCGGCATCAGTGCGTCTCCGTCAGCTGCAGGAAGACCTCGTCCAGTGACGGCTGCCGTAGGCCGATATCCACCACATCGATCTGCGCGCCCTGCAGCCGGGTGATCACTTCGGAGACCGTCGCCATGCCCCGCGGCGCCCGCACCACGAGCCGCGGATGGACCGTGGCGGCGGCCGCGGTTCCGTCGGCGGGGGCCTCGACCAGCTCCAGCCCGTCGAGGAGCCCGATCACCCGGGCGGTGTCGTCGCGTTGGGCCAGGGTCACTTCACAAACCGCCGCGCCCACCTGCTGTTTCAGCTGACCGGGAGTGCCCGCGGCCACCACCGAACCCCGGTTCAGCATCACGATGTGGTCGGCGAGCCGGTCGGCTTCCTCCAGGTACTGGGTGGTCAGCAGGACGGTGATGCCCGCGCTGCGCAGCCCGGCGACGGTATCCCAGACCGAGGCGCGGCTGCGGGGGTCCAGACCTGTGGTGGGTTCGTCGAGGAACAGGATTTCGGGCCGGGTGACCAGCGCACTGGCGATATCGACGCGCCGCTGCATACCACCCGACAGCGCGCCGACCCGCCGGTCGCGGACGGCGCCGAGGTCGAATTGCTCGATCAGTTCATCGATCCGGGCGCCGAGGCCGCGGCCGCGCAAGCCGGTGAGCCGGCCGAAGACGGACAGGTTCTCGATCGTGGTGAGCCCCTCGTCCAGAGAGGCGTACTGGCCGGTGAGCGAGACCAGTTCGCGGACCCGGGCGGCCTCGGCCACCACATCGTGTCCACAGATGCGGGCGCTGCCCGAGGTGGGCCGCTGCAGGGTGGACAGCAAGGTCACGGTGGTGGTCTTACCGCTTCCGTTGGGGCCGAGCAGTCCGAGCACTTCGCCCCGCGCCACCTCGAACGAGATACCGTCCAGAGCCCGCACTTCGCCGTAGGTCTTGACCAGGTCGCCGACCACGATCGCCGACGTCCCCGATTCCGGTGCCGAGGTCATATCGCCACCACCTCACGTGGTGCGGCGAACATCGGCCGGGCCGGGTCCGTCGCGCCCGGATACGGCCCCGGTACGTGCTCACGACCGGGCGACGCGGCCCGCGAATCGGCGATCAACGACATGGCACTCGGCCCTCCGATCGGCTGGATCCCCACCTCGGGACCCCCATCCATTACTTAGGCAAGGCTATACTATGTTCGCGGTCTCGGGGGTGGGAAAAGCCTACGGGCGGAGCGGCTTACCGGGACCCGGGCGCGGCGACTCGCAGACTTACGTCACCCGGCCGAAATGTGATATAGGGGAGGGCGGTTGACGCGGCGGGGTGGGTCGGCGCTAGGGTGTACGGGCTATGAGGGACGCTGCGACAACGATTTCGGGGGCTTGGCGGGTCGAGGACGGAACGGCGGTGGCCTTCCGTGACGCCGCGGTTGCCTGGGCGATGGCTGCGCACGAGGTGCTGACCGAGACCGCGACGGTCTACGGATACTTCGTCACGGTGCAGGAACTCGCCGAGCGGGTGCAGGAGATGTCGGGGGTGCGTACCGACGCCCCGACCCGCACCTGGATGGACGCGATTCTGCGCAAGGTGGCGCGCCGCTGCCACAACGCCGGGGAACCGCCGCTGACCGCGCTGTGCGTCAAACGCAATCTCAAGGTGAGCGACAGCTACAAGTACGTGCTCGAACTGGCCGCGTTGCCGGTGCCCGCCGATATCGAAACCCATGCCGCGTATGCCCGCTGGGCCTGCTATGCCGCCCACGGCGCCGATGTGCCGGCCGACGGCGGCACTCCGCCGCTGATCAGCCGCGGCGGTTCGGTCAAACGAGGTACGCCGGCCACCACCACCCGGACGACCGCGGCCAAAGCGGATACCGGGCGCAACGTGGTGTGCGCGAGCTGTTTCATCCAGCTGCCCGCCACGGGGATCTGCGAACACTGCTGATCCCGGCCGCGCCGGATCAGGCCAGCGTCGTATGCCAGAGCAGAGCCGCGGCCAGCGCGCCCGCGCCGTTGACCGCCCAGTGCAGGGCGATGGGCGCCAGCAGGCTGCCGCTACGACGGCGCAACCAGGTGAACACCACCGCCGCCGCGGCCGTCGCGGCGACCGCGAGGACTATTCCGGCGATCTGGCCGGGCAGCCCGCCGCCGATGAGTGCGGACAAGCCCTCGTTGCCGCTGGTCAGGCCGAACGACGAGGCGATATGCCAGAGACCGAACAGTAGTGAACCGGCCGCGAAGACGCCGCGGGCGCCCCAGGCCCGGTCCAGGGTGCCGTGCAGTACGCCGCGGAAGGCGAGTTCCTCGGGGATCACCGTCTGCAGCGGGATGACGATCATCGAGGCGATGAGCGCCCCGGAAATGGTGGCGTAGCGGTCGGCGAGGAAGAACGGCCTGGTCAATGGGAGTGCGGCGCCGATGGCGACCGCTGCGAGCACCACCCCGACCGCCGCGAGCGCGTATTTCGTTCCGGACCGCCAGTGCCGGGGCGAGAGTCCCAGCTCCGACCAGCGCAGCCCGCGCCGCCGCATGAGCGCCAGCAGCACCACCGCCGCGATCGGCACGCTCACGATATTGGCCCATGCGGTGGTGAAATGGGCGATCAGGTTGGTGCAGACGAGCACGGCCACCACCACCGCCACATCTGCGTACGCGTGGATTTTGTGCCGCGGAGCAGCCGTTTTCTCGGGAACCGGGTGGAGCATTGGGCCAAGTGTACGGATCGGCACGCGGCCCGCCCGGGTACCGGACGGGTCAGGCGGTCGTCCCGGCGGCCCAGCCGTCCGGATCCGCCCAGGCGCCCAGCGTGCGCGATGATTCGAAACGCCGGAGCTCGCCGGTCAGCGGGTCGGTGAATTCGAGCGCCGCGGCGAGCAGCTGTAAGGGCCGGGTGAAATCGTCGACGTCCTTATCGGTGAGCACCGGGTAGAAATCGTCACCGAGGATAGGCACGCCCAGCGAGTTCATATGCAGCCGGAGCTGGTGGGTGCGGCCGGTGGCCGGATACAGGCGGTAGCGGGCGAGATCACCGCGCCGCTCGATCAGCTCGATCCGGGTATGGGCGTTCGGCGGACCCGGCACCTCCTGCGCTGCCAGGACGTGCTTCTCCTTGATGATCCGGCTCTCCGTTTCCACGGGAAACGTCAGGCCGGGCCGGTATCCGGCCACGGCCTCGTACTCCTTGTGCACCCGGCGGCCCTGGAACATCGTCTGGTAGGCGCCGCGCCGCGCGGGGTCGACGACGAACAGGACCAGTCCCGCGGTGGCCCGGTCGAGGCGATGCGCGGGGATGAGCTCGGGCAGGTCCAGTTCCCGGCGCAACCGCACCAGCGCGGTTTGCAGGATGTGGCTGCCCCGCGGAATGGTCGCCAGGAAATGGGGTTTGTCGGCCACCAGCACGGTCTCGTCGCGGTACACGATCGGGATGTCGAACGGCACCGGCCGCTCATCGGGCAGATCGCGGTGGAACCAGATCGCACCGCCGGGAACATAGGGTGCGTCGAGGGCGAGCGGGCCGTCCAGATCGACGATCTCGCCGGCCCGCAACATATCGTCGATCCGGGCCGGATCGACCCGGGGGAGCCGGTGGACCAGGTGGTCGCGCAGGCTCGGCCAGACGGCGTCGTCGGGGAGCCGTAGCCGGGCCGGGTCCAGCCCGTACCGCTTCGGCAGCGGGGGCTGCTGCCTCCTTCTCACCGGTCGCAGCCTAGCCGGGCCACGACCGGCGGATTCACCGTGTACCCGGCCCGCGCGGCGGCTACTTCCAGTAGCCCTGGGCCTTGATCTGGGATTTCGGCAGGGAATGGGTGGTGCGGAAGGTTTTCACCAGCGCCCGGGTGGTGGCGGCGTCGCAGGCGGCCCAGGCGAACGCGTCCCCGGGGACAATGAGTTCCTCGGCAGCCTCGCGCATGAGGCGGCCGTCGTCGATGCGCTGGATCCAGGTGACCCGGTGGTGCGGTTTGTTGCGCACCGGCAGGGTGCGGTCGGAGTCGTACTGCCATTCCAGCCAGACCCGCGCCGGGGTATCGCCGATGGCATCGAGCAGGGTATTGACCGCGGGCAGCGAGGCGGCATCGCCGAAGATCACGTATTCGCCGGGCGTCACCTCGGGCAACTGGAAATTCGAGCCCAGTACCGAGGTTTCGAGCACATCGCCGACCCGGGCGCGTTCGGCCCACTGGCAGGCCGGGCCGCTGTGGATGGCGAATTCGATGTAGAAGTGGTCGTTACCGGGATCCTGGTCGATGAGCGTGTACCCGCGGTGATGCAGTTTGCCGGACTCCGCGTCCGGGATCCACAGCCGGATGAACTGCGTGGGGTGCACCGGGTGGTCTTCCAGCAGGCCGCCCGCGGTGAAGCCGATCCGGATGTACTTATCGGTGATCTGTTCGGTGGAAGTGACGGTCAGCCGGTAGTCCTCGGCCCGCCACACCTTCATCAGTACGCCATTGGTGCCTCTACCCATGGAGGTTAGCTTAACCTAACTATGGCGCCCGTTCGTGGTGTTCGAACGGGGGCCGGGGCGGTCCGAAACCTCATCCGGTAGTGACTTATCTCGTACCAAAGTTTAGGTAAGGCTATGCAAATATAGGTAAGGTGATTCGGTGGCCGTGGCACTCCCCGGCGCGCCGGTTCGGGCGAGCGGGTGGGGCGATCCGGCCGGCGTAGGGCGAGAGATGGGAGTATCCGGTGAATCGACTCGTGGTGCTGGGCGCGGGCCCCAAGGCGATGGCCGTGGCCGCGAAAGCGCACGTACTGCGCCGGCTGGGTATGCCCGCTCCGGATATCACCGTGGTGGAAGCCCATGCCGTGGGCGGCAACTGGCTGCCCAGCGGCGGCTGGACCAACGGTCGGCACCGGCTCGGCACCAGCCCGGAGAAGGATATCGGCTTCCCGTATCACTCCACCTGGGCGCGCGGGCGCAGCCGCGAGATCGACGAGGCCATGCTGGCTTTCAGCTGGACCGCGTTCATGGTCGAACGCGGCACCTACGCCGAATGGGTCGACCGGGGACGGCCCAGCCCGCAGCATCATCTCTGGGCGCGGTACCTGCAATGGGTCGCGGAGAAGGCCGATTTCGAGCTCGTCTCCGGGGCGGTTCGCACCGTCGCGGCGGGCGCGGACGGCTGGGCGGTGACGGTGGTCGACGCCGACGGTCTCGCGACCGAGATCGAGGCGGAACGGCTGATGATCACCGGCCCCGGCGACAGCCGCCGTGCCCTGGCCGACCATCCGAAGATGTTGAGTATCGCCGATTTCTGGGATCTCGTCGGGCGCCGGAAACTGCCGGTGTCCTCCCGCGCCGCGGTGGTCGGGGGCGGGGAGACCGCGGCGTCGGCCATGGACGAACTGGTCCGCCACGAAGTACTGACGGTCTCGGTGATCTCCCCGGCGGCGACGATCTACACCCGTGGGGAAAGCTATTTCGAGAACTCGCTGTTCAGCGATCCGGCCAAATGGAGCGGCCTGAGCATCGAGGAGCGCCGGGATGTGGTGCGGCGTACCGATCGTGGTGTGTTCTCGGTGCGGGTGCAGGAGAATCTGCTCGAGGATGCCCGGGTGCATCATCTGCAGGGGCGCGTGGTGCAGGTCGCCGATCAGGACGGCGGGGTCGCGCTCACCCTGCGCAACGAGAACCGGCCCGACCGGGTGCACGCCTTCGATCTGGTGGTGGACGCCACGGGCGGGCATCCGCTGTGGTTCCTGGACCTGTTCGATACCGATGCCGCGGACCTGGTCGAACTGGCGCTCGGCGGGCCGATCACCCAGCAGCGCCTCGAATCGGCCATCGGATACGACCTCGCGGTCTCCGGTCTGGACACCAAGCTCTATCTGCCCAATCTCGCGGGGCTCGCGCAGGGGCCGGGGTTCCCGAATCTCAGTTGCCTGGGCCAGCTCTCGGATCGGGTACTGGGCCCCGAACCCGAGCGGAACCGCGCGGTCGATGCGCGGGCCCGCTTCGGCTCGGCCGCTCGTTAGCCGGTCTTCGGGGTGACCGGTCCGGTCCGCAGGGTAGGAGCGTCGTCGGGGGTGCGGGGCAGGACGTGCAGCGCGATCCGGCGGGTGGGGCGGATATCGAATTCGCCCAGCTCGGTCCAGCCGTTCTTCACCAGGGCGCGGCGCATCCGGGGATTACGGTGGTCGGGCTCGCACAGCAGGCGGCGGCAGTCCGGGTCCTGATCCCAGACGGCCTCGCCGAGCAGGCCGATCCAGCGCGAGATGACGCCCTTGCCGGTGAGTTCGGGATCGGCGGTCGCGATATGGAATCCGATATCGGTGGGGCCGGCGTCGTAGAGCCGGGCGATCTCGTCCTTGGCCGGCCGGTACAGCTCGACATAGGCGACATCCCGGACACCCAGTTCGGGCCGGTCCACCCCGGCGAAGTCGAGGCTCAGTACACAGGGCAGCGAATACGTCCCGGTGAGCTGCGCGGTCAGATGCCGGTGCCACCGCTCGACCGGCCAGTCCTGCTCCCAGGTGTCCACCAGATGCGGGCGCGCCATCCAGCTCGCGATGGTGGCCGGGTCGTCACCGTCGGCGTCGACGGCGCGCAGTGCGAAGGGTTCGGGGAACCACGGGACCAGCGGTGCCGGTGCGGCGCGGACCTCCTCGGGGATATCGCGCAGTTCCCGGGCGAGGACGTACGGGGTCCCGGTCTGATTCATCTGGGGTCGGCTCCCTCGGATCGTCTGTCTGATCGGCTGCGACTGGGTCGAAGCCCCGGTTAGGTTACCCTATGCTAAGATTTCCCCAATGGCCGTGACGGAGCGCGGGAGTCCCGATTCCTCTCGACCATACGCTGTACCCGCGACGCAGGAGTCCGTGTTATGCCGACAACGCTGCTGGAACTGGAACGACTCGGCGAACCGGCCTCGGCGGAGGCGCCGTCGCCCATCCGGATTCCGGAGGAGTGGACCACCGGTGTGGAATTGTCCCCGGTGCCCGGGATCGCCTATCTGATGCGCTGTGGCCGATCCGTACCGGAAAGCCGCACCGCGATCCGGTTCGGTACCGAAACCCTCACCTACGGAACCCTTTTCCAGGTGCTCGCCCGTCCGGACCGGGTACCGGTCGGCACCCCGGTCGATCGGCTGATCCGGTTGCTCGGCGGCTTGCTCGGCGACGCCGCGGGCCGCGGTGTACTCGCCGGTCCGCACCGCTATGCGCCGCGTATCCCGGTGGCCGCCCTGGCCGTCGCGGTCGCAGATCGCCGGTCGGTGGCCGCCGAACGGAAGACCGTCTGCACCGATCGCGCCCTCGGCACCGCCGACGTGCGGCTGTACGCCGCCGCCTGGAGCGATGTGGGTGTGGCCGTGGAACTGCTGTCGGCCCTCGCCGACGGCGCGGCCCTGGTCATCGCCGACGAACACGAGCGGTCCGTCCCGGGCGCGCTCGTCGAGCTCATCGAACGCCACGGTGTCACCCATGTGACCGGTACCCTCGAGACCGTCGCCGGTATCGCGGCCGCGGCCACCGCGCTCCCCACCGTCTGCCGCTGGGATATCACCGGCACCGCACCCGCCCCCGACCTGCCCGGCCGGTTGCGCGAACTCGCGCCGCGGTCGCTCGCGACCTTCGCCTTCACCTCCGCCGGGTACGCGGGTGCCGTGACCAGGGGCTGCTTCGACGGCACCGGTCGTACCCGGCCCATCCCCGGCGCCCGGGTCCAGGTACTCGACCCGGATCTGCGCCCGGCGGCGCCCGGCGTCATCGGCGAGGTGTACGTCGGGGGTGCCGCGGTCGGCACCCCCGGAACGAGCGCCGCCTTCGTACCGGACCCGCTGGAGCCGGGCGGCCGGCTGTTCCGCACCGGCGAACGTGGCACGTGGACGTCGGAGGGCCGGCTCGTTTTCGCCTGATGCCCCATGGCGCCGCCGGGACGGCTGCCGCGCCGGAGTGAAGACAGCAACGTAGGCAGCGATCCCGAAGGGCAGCCATGGCAGACGATCTTTCCGAGCACCGCCGCCCACTATCCGACGCGCAGCGTCGTATGTGGTTCCTCCAGCGCCTCGATCCCGGGGAAACCACGCTGAATGTCTGTGCCGCACACCGGCTCAGCGGCGAGCTGGACCCCGGCCGCCTCCGGGCTGCCCTGGCCGCGGTGGCCGCCCGGCACGACGTGCTGCGCAGCACCTGTCATGTCGACGAATCCGGTGAGCCGTACCGGATTACGCACGAGGACCGCGAACCGTACTGGCAGGAGCACGATCTCACCGGCTACCCGGAGACCGGCCGCGCGCGGCGGGTGGAGGTGCTGGTGCGGCGCGAATTCGCCCGTCCCTTCGATCTCGCCGGGGAATGCCCGCTGCGGGCGACGCTGGTCCGCACGGGTGTGGACGACCACGTGCTGATCCTGACCGCGCATCAGATCGCGTGGGACGACGAATCCTGGCCGGTGTTCTGCACCGGGGTGAGCGCCGCCTACCGCGGTGACCCGGTACCGGAACCGGCCACGCGATACGAGGACCTCGCCGCCGTATCCCATTCCGGCGCCGCCGATCTCGAATACTGGCGCCGGGTACTGACCCCGCTGCCCAGCCGCCTCGAACTGCCCGGCCGCCCGGCCGCGGCCGGTTCCGGTAGCGCCGCGGAGACCGTGACCCGCACCGTCCCCGCTGCCCTGCTGACGCGAGTCCGCGCGGTCGGCGCGGATTTCTCGGCCGATGCGTTCACCGTGCTGCTGGCCGGGTTCCAGGCCCTGATCCAGCGCTACACCGCCGCCGGCGATTTCTTGATCACCGTGCCCGTGAGCAACCGGCCCGCGGGCGCCGATCCGGCGCCGATCGGTTATTTCGGTAATACGGTCATCGTCCGGGCCACCCCCGAACGCGACGCTACTTTCGCGGACTATCTGGAATCGGCGGTACATGCCTGCACCGGTGCGTTCGCGCACCGGGGTCTGGGCATCGACCAGGTGGTGCGGGCGGTCGGCCCGCGCCGGGTGGCCGGCCGCGACGGCCTGGTCCAGCTGGTGCAGCTCAGTTTCGGGCAACGGGCCGCGGTGCGGGGTTTCGAGCTGCCCGGGATCCGCTCGGCCGTACTGCCCTTCGCCGGCGCGGTGGCGCAGGAGGAACTGGAGCTGACAGTGGTCGGCGACGATGCGGACGCCACCCTCGAAGCCACCTACCAGATCGGTCACCTCGACCGGGACACCGTCGACCAATTGCTCGACCACTATCTGCAGCTCCTGGACACCGTGGTGGAAAACGCCGGCCGGCGGATGTCGGAGATCGATGTTTTGGGCGCCGACCGCGGCGCGGTGCTCGATGTGTCGCACGGTTCGCTGGCCGACCCGGTCGATACCACCGTGGTCGCGCAACTGGAGGCGCGGGTGGCCGCGACGCCGGACCGTATCGCGCTGGTCTCCGATGACAGCGAACTCACCTACGCCGAACTCGACGCCCGCGCGAACAGGCTGGCGCACTGGCTGATCGGCGCCGGAATCGGTCCCGAAGACGTCGTGGCGCTCGGTGTGGACACCTCGGTGGATTTCGTGATCGCCGCCTGGGCGATCCTGAAATCCGGGGCCGCCTATCTGCCGATCGACCCGGGCTATCCCGCCGAGCGGATCGAATACCTGCTCGGCGACGCCCGTCCGCGCCTGCTGCTCACCGCGGCCGTGTACGCCGAGGCCGTCGCCGCCGCGGAGTCGTTGCCGGTGGCGGCGCCGACCGACCGCGACCGGGTGGCGCCGCTTCGTCCCGGGAACACCGCCTACGTCATCTACACCTCCGGTTCCACCGGGCGTCCCAAGGGGGTCGCGGTGGCGCACGCGGCGATCGCCGACCATCTGTCGGGTTTCAGCGCGGAATGGGACCTGGATGCCGACGACCGGGTCCTGCAGTCCACTTCGGTGAGTTTCGATGCCTCCCTGATGGATATTTTCGTGACCTTGTTCGTCGGCGCCCGGGTGGTGATCCCGAAACCCGATGCCCACCGCGATATCCCGTATATCGCCGAACTGGTCAGTCGGCACGGGGTATCGGTGCTGCATATGGTCCCGTCCATGCTGGCCACCTTCCTGATGGTGCCCGAGATCAACAACTGGACCACGCTGCGGCATATGCCGGTGGGCGGCGAGGCGCTTCCCGGTGAGGTGGCCGACCGGTTCACCGCGCGGTTCGACGCGCAGTTGCGCAATCACTACGGCCCGACCGAGGCGGTCGTCTGCGCCACCCATATGCCGGTGGAGGGCCCGCAGGGCACCGGAATCGTGCCGATCGGCGTACCGAACCGCAACGTCTTCCTCTACCTGCTCGACGATGTCCTGCATCTGGTGCCCAACGGGGTGGTCGGCGAGATCTACCTCGGGGGCGATCAGCTGGCCCGCGGCTACCTGAACCGGCCCGGGCTCACCGCCGGACGTTTCGTCGCCGACCCGTTCCGGCCGGGGCATCGGCTGTACCGCACCGGCGATCTGGGGCGGCGCGGGGCCGACGGCGTGGTCGAATTCATCGGCCGCACCGACGACCAGGTGAAGGTGCGCGGTTACCGCATCGAACTGGGCGAGGTCGAGGCGGCGATCAACAACCACCCCGATATCGCGCACGCGGTGGTCGTGACCTCCGAAGACCCGGTCCTGGGCCGGACCCTGGCGGCCTATCCGGTGCCGGTGCCCGGGGCCGCGCTCGACCTGGATTCGCTGCGTGCGCGGGTGGCCGCCCGGTTGCCCGAGTACATGGTGCCCGCGACCTTCACGGTTATCGACCGGATCCCGCTCACCGCGCACGGCAAACTGGACCGGCGGGCCCTGCCCGCGCCGGAGTTCGTCTCCGCCCGTGAGTTCCGGGAGCCGCAGACGCCCACGGAGCGGCGTATCGCCGAACTGTTCGGACGGCTGTTCGATCAGGAGCGGATCGGCGCGGACGATTCCTTCTTCGAACTGGGTGGGCATTCGCTGCTGGTGGCGCGGCTGATCTCGATGGTCCGGGCGGAGTTCGGCGTCGAGGTCGATATGCGCACGCCGTTCCGCGCCCCCACCGTGTCCGGGCTGGCGGCGCAGCTGGTGGCGCAATGCCTGCGCGAATTCGGTGTCGATATCGACGACCGACGCGAGTTCGCGGCAACCGCGGTGGCCCCGGGAAGTGCGCCGGCATAGCGGAGCGAGGGTGAAACGCCACCGCCCGGTGAGCCATACGGAGCTCACCGGGCGGTGTGTGGTGCGCGGCGGGTCGTTATCCGGCCGCTGCGACGAGTGCGGGCTCGATCTTGTCCAGGATGTAGGGCAGCGAGAGCACGATCGGCTGATTTGGCGCCGCTATCACAAGCCGACGCGCTGGTCCTCCGGCAGGAACAGTGCGTCGGTCGCCACGACTCCGAAGGTCCGGTAGAACTCCGCGATATTGCGGACCACCTGGTTCACCCGGAACTCGTCCGGGGCGTGGGTATCGCCGGCGAGCAGCCGTTCGGTGACCTCCGGGGTCATCTTGGACCGCCAGATCCGCGCATAGGACAGGAACATCGTGTGATAGTCCGGGTTGGTCACCCCGGCGCGTGCCTCGGCCAGGCGGTAGGCGGCCAGCGCGATCTGCAGGCCGCGCAGATCGGCCAGGTTCTCGCCGACGGTGAGTTCACCGTTCACATGCTGTTCGGGGGCCAGCCCCTCCGGGACCAGCGCGTTGTACTGGTCGATCAACTGTTTCGACTTGGCGTCGAAGGCGGCCCGGTCGGCGGGGGTCCACCAGTCACGCTGGTTGCCGTCGCCGTCGAATTTCGAGCCCTGATCGTCGAAACCGTGCCCGATCTCGTGCCCGATCACCGCGCCGACACCGCCGTAGTTGACCGCGATCTCGGCGTCCTTGTCGAAGAACGGGGGCTGCAGGAAAGCGGCCGGGAAGACGATCTCGTTCGTCACCGCCGAGTAGTAGGCGTTCACCGTCTGCGGTGAGGCGCTCCATTCCGATTTGTCGACCTCGGTGCCCAGCCGGTCGAACGACCGCTTCACCTCGAAATCATTGATGGACCGCAGCGATTCCACGATTTTTCCGCGGGTGACCCGCAACCCGGAGTAGTCGGTCCATTTATCCGGATAACCGAGCTTGAGGCCGATCTTGTCGAGTTTCTCGATCGAGGCCTGCCGGGTCTCCGGCGACATCCAGTTCGAATTGGTGAAATTCTCCCGGTAGGCGGCCATCAGATCGTCGACCATCACCTGGACGCGTTCCTTGGCCTCGGGCGGGAAGTATTTCTCGGCATACAGTTTGCCGAGCTGTTCGCCCAGATTGCTGTCTACCGTGCCGACACCGTTCTTCCACAGCTCGGGGCGCTGCTGCAGCCCCGACATGAGCCGTCCGTTGAAATCGAAATTGGCGTCGGAGATTTCCTTCGGCAGGACATGCGCGTAGGTCTTGATCACCGCGAGCTTCAGATAATCACGCCAGATCGCGATATCGGTATCCGCCCAGATCTTGCCGGCCTCGGTCACATAGGACGGCTGATTCACCACCACCTTGGCGAACAGATCCTGCGGACGATCGGTGATCCCCTTCAGCCAGGGTTCCCAGTCGTACTGCGGAGCCAGCGCCGTGGCCTTGTCCCAGTCGAACACGTTGTAGGTGGCGGCGGCGTCGCGATTGCGCACGTTGTTCCAGTGCGCGGCGGCGATCCTGGTCTCCAGTGCCAGCTGGCGGTCGGCGATCCCGGCGGGATCGGGCAGATCGGCGCCCTTGGCGAGGCGCTCCAGCAGGGTGCGGTACCCCGCGAGTTCCTCGGCGAACTGGGGGTCGCGGTAGTACTGCTCGTCGAGACCCAGGCCGGACTGCCCGATCGAGGCGATATAGGCGGTGGAGTTCTTCTGATCGATGCTCACCCCGATACCGATGAGCCCGCCGATCGGCAGCCGGCCCATCACCTCGGCGAGGGCGGGTTTGTCCTTCGCGTCCTCGATCTCGGCGAACATCGAGTCCAGTGGGGTCAGGCCCAGCTTCTCGATCTCGTCCAGGTTCGTCCGGGCGTCATAGAGATCGCGGATGTGCTGGGCCTCGGTCCCGTCCTCCGGGTCCCGGATGCCCTCGATGATCTCCTTGAGCTGGAGTTCGGTGCGATCGTTGGCCTCGCTGAACGCGCCGAAGGAGGTCTTGTCCGGCGGCAGGGTGTATTCACGCAGCCATTTCCCGTTGACGTGCCGGTACAGATCGTCCTGCGCGCGCACGGCCGGATCGGCACCGTCCATATCGACGGTGACCAGCTTCACGGCTTGGTCCTCGGAGCAGGAGACCAGTGCCGTGGCAGCGGGCAGCAGGCCCAGCGCGACCAGGAATGAGCGGCGGCCGAGCACGAACGGACGATCCGGCGATTTCACACGAAACCTCTCCCCGATGCGGGACCCGCACCTCTCCTAGGCGAACCAGCCCCATGAGGCTACCGGCGCCGCCTCCCGGCGTCGCGCCGGGACGCACCGACCGATAATCCTCCCCGGATTTCGGTCCGAGCTGCGGGTTCGCTATCCTTGACCGGTTGCCTGCGGGCCCGGTGCCCGCGATTCGGCCGCGAACCCCCGGTGGTTGATCGTTCAGATCGTACAGAACCGCTGGTAGGCGCGCGTTCGGACGGTAACAGACCATGCCCGTCGGGTCGGCAATCCGGCGTGCTTTACGTCCAGGTCGAGGAGGCTGAAGTGATTCAGCAGGAGTCGCGGCTGCGCGTCGCCGACAACACGGGTGCCAAGGAGATTCTCTGCATCCGCGTTCTCGGTGGTTCGTCGCGCCGCTATGCCGGTATCGGCGACGTCATCGTCGCCACTGTGAAAGACGCCATCCCGGGCGGCAACGTCAAACGGGGTGACGTGGTGAAGGCCGTCGTGGTGCGCACCACCAAGGAACGGCGCCGTCCGGATGGTTCCTACATCCGTTTCGACGAGAACGCCGCCGTGCTCATCAAGCCGGACAACGACCCGCGCGGCACCCGCATCTTCGGCCCGGTCGGGCGCGAGCTGCGCGACAAGAAGTTCATGAAGATCGTTTCGCTGGCCCCGGAGGTGCTCTGACATGAAGGTGCACAAGGGCGATACCGTGCTCATCGTCTCGGGCAAGGACAAGGGTGCCAAGGGCAAGGTCATCCAGGCCTTCCCTAAGGAGAACCGGATCCTGGTCGAGGGCGTGAACCGGATCAAGAAGCATGTCGCGGACTCCGCGAACCTGCGCGGCGCGTCGTCGGGCGGCATCGTTACCCAGGAAGCGCCCATCCACGTGTCCAACGTGATGGTCGTCGATTCCGACGGTAACGCGACCCGGATCGGCTACCGCACCGACGAAGAAACCGGCAAGCGGGTTCGGATCTCCCGTAAGAACGGGAAGGACATCTGATATGACCACCTCTGAGAAGATCCAGCCGCGTTTGAAGCAGCGCTACCGCGCCGAAATCAAGGACGCGCTGAACAGCGAGTTCAACTACCCGAACGTCATGCAGATCCCCGGCGTGGTCAAGGTCGTGGTGAACATGGGTGTCGGCGACGCCGCCCGCGACGCCAAGCTGATCAACGGCGCGGTCGACGATCTGGCCCTGATCACCGGTCAGAAGCCGCAGATCCGCAAGGCCACCAAGTCCATCGCGCAGTTCAAACTGCGTGAGGGGATGCCGATCGGCGCGAAGGTCACCCTGCGCGGCGACCGGATGTGGGAGTTCCTGGACCGCCTGGTCTCGATCGCCCTGCCCCGTATCCGCGACTTCCGCGGTCTGTCGCCCAAGCAGTTCGACGGCAACGGCAACTACACGTTCGGTCTGAGCGAGCAGTCGATGTTCCACGAGATCGACGTGGACAAGATCGACCGTCCGCGCGGTATGGATATCACCGTTGTCACCACCGCGACCAACAACGAAGAAGGCCGTGCCCTGCTGAAGCACCTCGGCTTCCCGTTCAAGGAGAACTGAGACATGGCCAAGAAAGCACTGGTCAACAAGGCCAACCGCAAGCCGAAGTTCGCGGTGCGCGCCTACACCCGCTGCCAGCGCTGCGGCCGGCCGCACGCGGTGTACCGCAAGTTCGGCCTGTGCCGTGTGTGCCTGCGTGAAATGGCGCACCGCGGCGAGCTGCCGGGCGTGCACAAGAGCTCCTGGTGAGCTGAGCCGGGCGGGTTCGCCCGGCGGCTGATCATTCGAATATCGACAAGGACCCGAGCTGTGGCTCGGGTCCTTGTCGTGTTCGGGCGACAGCGTTGATCGTGAAATAGCGATCATCCCGCCTGATCGTGAAATCGCGATCAGTGAGTATGATCGCTGAATAGCGATCAGTCACGACTCGGGATGGAGGTCCCTGCGATGGCGCACCGTCAAGCGCGGATCCGGAGTCCCCATGACCTCGGTCTGGCGATCCAGCAGGCTCGCATGGGTCGGGAGTGGACCCAGCGCGAGCTGGCGGAGAAAGCTGCCTACCCGCAGAGCGTGATCAGCGATATGGAGAACGGCAAGCACACGCGTTACGCCGAGCGACTGTTCGAGTTGCTTGCCGAGTGCGGGATCACTCTCCACGCCGAGTGGGAGGATGCCGAGTGAAGCGACTCGGGATCGAGCTCTACGGCGAATTGATCGGTACATTGCAAGGTGCCGACCGCGCAACATTCGATTTCGAGGCAGATCCCGAAGCCATCGAGCATTATGGTGTCAACAGTCGGATCCTCTCCGCTGCCATACCGTTGAATCCGAAGACGAACCGCGCGAAGGCCAAACAGCGCCGGAACTACTTCCAGGAACTGCTGCCCGAGGGCGATCAGCTTGCCGCCATGTATGCGGCAGCGAGGCTGGCGTCCGGCGATGTGCTGGGTTTCCTGGCTCACTACGGTCGAGATGTCGCAGGCGCACTTCAGATCTGGGACCTGGACGATCCACGCGAACCTGCTACCCCGGAGTTGCTGCCTGTCACCGAAGATGGGGTGCGCGACCTCCTCGACAAGCCCCTGATGTATCCGCTTGCGAATCGTCCGGCTATGGGCAAGACGTCGCTGGCCGGGGTACAGCCGAAGATCGTACTTGCCCGCACCGGTGACGGATGGGCACAGGCTGCCGGTGGCGCGCCGTCGACGCATATTCTGAAACCTCTCGTACAGCAGCATCCGACCCTTATTTACGACGAGGAATACGGGGCTCGAATCGCGCGTGCCCTCGGGCTGGCCACCCACGCCACATGGATCGCGGAATTCGCCGGCGCTCCAGCGCTTGTCATCGAACGTTTCGATCGCGATCTGGCGGTATCGGGCGGGCGTATTCATCAGGAGGATTTCAACCAGGCGCTCGGCGCAGGTGGGAACGCCAAGTATCAGGAGTTCGGTGGGGTCGTCAGTCTCCGCCGCGTGTCCGAGGTGCTCAGTGTTGTCGGCGCCGGTGCAGACCGTACCGTGCTGGCGCGGATGATCGTGCTGGCCGTTGCTCTCGGCAACCTCGATATGCACGCGAAGAATCTCGGCCTGATCCACCATCCGAACGGATCAGTTGGATTGGCTCCGGCGTACGATATCGTGCCGCATACCCATCTGGCCGGAGTCGATGGACGGATGGCGCTGGCGATCGGGCGCGAGTACCGTCACGCGGCCCTGACTCGTGACCACCTCGTCGCGGAGGTTGCGAGCTGGGGCTTACGCACCGCAGATGATGTGGTTGACGAATCTCTCGTTGCGGTTGCCGAAGCGGTCGATGACGAGGTCCCGCTTCCTGGAGCCGACCCGCAAGTTTACGGAAGTGTCCTCCAGTTCACGGAGAACCTCTGTAAGGGGCGTCCCGTCGGGGTGTGGTCGCACTGATGATCGCCATCTGCCCTCGTGTGCCGGCTCGCGCTTTTTCCAATTCGTACGTGGCGTAGTCGGTTTGAAATTACGCTTGGTCAACCGGGTTCAGGACTCGAACCTCGGGAGGCAGGGTGCAGGACGATAACCGGTTGGTCCTGACCGCAGTGGTGGGCGGTCGTGATTCGAAGACACCAGTCTTCCTTCCACCTGAATACCGTGAAGCCAAACAGTTCGCCGACCGTAGTCGGCGGCTACAGTACTTCTGCGGCATCTATCTCGGCGGCTGCGGATGGCCACTATCGCTCAGAGTGTGCCGGAGCAAGAAGTCGCATTGGGCGCACCACCCCGACGCGCCCCAATGTGTGCGCAGCGGACGGGTGGATTCGGCCGATCATCTTTACATCCATCTGGGCCTGACCCGCTTGCTCGAAAAGACCTACGGCCGAGATGAAGTCACAGATCGAATCGAAATGCGTGCCGGAAGGTGTCTATACACCGAGATTGCCCAGGAGCGGCGAGCTGTTGTTCGGCTCCAGTACTCGAATCTGTCGGCTCAGCGGTGGGACGAGGAGGACCGAGCGCTGCGGCGTAGGTTCACGCATGTCCATTGGATTATCGGCCCGAGCGCGTCGAGCACTGCTGAGCTGATCGAAATACGTAAGGGTTGGGTCCTCCGCACAAGCTGCCGAACGCGAGGAGGCACACGCCAGGCGCTGGTACGGATCGACGGAGCCGCCAGCGGGTTCGACTGGATTCCGCTGGAGGAGTGCGTTATCGACGAGACCGGCAGGGTTACCGGCCGAAGGCTTCGCGAGCAGCGCAGATCGCACCAGGATGAACGTGGGCACAGGCAGAGCATCGAGCGGCCACCGGCATCATCGGTAGTTAGCGCTCCGGATTCGGCGCCAATGGCTGAGCTGACGGGCCAACCGAATGACTTGCAAGTAGCGGAATCGGTCCGTCCGATTCTCGACCGCTTGGAGGCTGCGATGAAACGAGACGACCTCGCCAACCTCGAATCTCATCTGACTGTGGGAAAGCTCGAGCTGACCTGGCTCAGACGTAGCGGGTTACTGGAGGAACGTCTTCGGTTGAAGGTGATCACGGACTGGTATCTGGATCGTCGCAGTATCCGATCCGTGCGGCGATCCGGTATCAGTGGATCCTCCGGAGCCCCGCGCGGCGGTGGGGGCCCCGGGACGACCGCGATGCGGACAGTTCTCGACGGCTGGTTGCCTCCTCCGGCCTCCTCGAAGAAGAGTCGACGTAAGAACGGCAAACCTGCGCGAACACTCACTGCTGAGTCGGCCGGCGTGAAGCGGGGGAACGGCGCACCGCTCGCCCGCCCGGCTGTGTCGCCCACGGTAAAGCCCAACCGGCCACGGGCTGCTGCCGAGCCGAATCCGCCGTTACCGCCGCCGCTGAATGCATCGGCCGCGGAATTGGAGGCGCTATTACTGAAAGCAGCCCGCAGCGGGCGGACCGTTGCGTGGGATCGGCTGCCGGGTCGACCAGCCCAACGATGGGCGGATACTGTTCGTGCGCTGGTCGAAGTGGAGGTGCGGAGAGCTGTTGGTGCCCCGCTTCTCGCGGCATTGATAGTAGGCGAACGCGACAAAGTGCACCGGATCTTCAACGACGTCCTTGTGGCACTGGGGATCGACCGCATCTCATCCGACTTCGGCCTCGACCTGGCGGGACATGTCGAGCGTGAACGAGTACATGCCTACTACGCCAGGCCGCCGCGACCGCTCCCGCCAAGTGAGTTGTCGAAGAAGGGTCGTGCTGTCGCTCCTGCGGCAGTCGATACCGATCGACGAAAGATCGCATCGAGAAGGCGTGGGACCAGGAAATAGATGCGAATGACTCGAACGATGCCCAGGCGCGTGAACCATGCGCTGAACTCTGTCCGGAACTGTGCGCGCCTACACCCTGTCGGCGCTGCGACAGTCTTGATCGTGAAATAGCGATCAGCGAGGCTGGGAAAGGCTGGATCTAGATCCAGACCGAGGCCATGGTGAAAGGGTGACCCCGGAGTGCTGCCCAGGTGGGTTTGGCGGCGATCCAGGTGTCGTCTATCGCGGATTCGGTGAGTTCGGCGAGCTGCCAACCGGCCCCGACCCCCGCGGTCACATGGTCGCTGAGGTTGTGCAGGTGGGTGGATATCGCGAGGGGTTCACCGTTGCCGTCGGTGTAGTGGGTCGGCATACCGCTGACCATCATGAACTGCGGGTGATAGCTGACCAGTACGAATATGCCGCCGGGAGCGATCAGTCGGCGGCCTTCGGCGTAGAACGGTGTGAGATCGGGCAGATGCTCGTCGATCAGCGAAGCGATGACGAGGTCGTAGGAGGCCGTCGGAAATCCGGTCGCACGGACATCGCCCAGCGTCAGCGAGTCGTGCGCACCCCGGTCGCGGGCCCGGGCGAGCATTCCCTCGCTGAGATCTATTCCGTCGATTCGGGCATCGCTGTGCCGCCGGAGCCACGCGGCGGTACGGCCGGTTCCGCAGCCGAGATCGGCGGCCCGCCGGATCCGGCCCCAGGTCGGCCGGCGCAGCCGGTCCAGGAGCGCCAGGCAGGATCAGCAGGGCCTTGCCGGTAACGCACCGGAATCGGGCGACACTTCAATAACGCCGCTCCTTATTAAAGTTTATGGATTAAACTTTAATAAGGAGGTGCGATGGCCAAGCTTGTGCAACTGCGCTGGGTCGGCGACCCCGACGGCGGCGGACTCTCCCGGCGAGACCGGGCTTCGGGGAACTTTCACGCGTACCTGCCCGACCCGCTGATGACCCGTCCGGTCACTCTTACCGCCGATACCGCAGCCGATGTGGTGGATGCGGAAGTGGCGATGACCAGGCTCGACAAGGAAGCGAAGGCGCTGGTCGAGACCGAAGCTCTGTCTCGGCTGCTACTACGCGCGGAAGCCATCGCCTCCTCGCGCATCGAGGGGTTGGAAATCGGAGCTCGTCGCCTGCTGCGAGCCGAGGCGGCCCGGGAACTCGAAGGCGAAATTGCCGATTTGACGGCTGCCGAAGTTCTGGCGAATATCGATGCCATGGCCGTTGCCACCGGAGCGATCGGGAACGGGGAGGCCATCACCGGCGAGGTTCTGCTGGAGATCCACCGCCGGTTGCTTGCCGGAACCCGGCTCTCTCATCACGGCGGGCAATTGCGTGGAGTCCAGAACTGGATCGGCGGCAGCTCCTTCAATCCCTGCGCCGCGGAATTCGTCCCGCCGCCTCCGGAACACGTGGCCGAATTGATGCGCGATCTGATCGAATTCTGCAATCGGGACGACCTGCCGGCTGTTGTACAAGCGGCGATCGCGCACGCCCAGTTCGAGACGATCCATCCATTCGTGGACGGCAACGGGCGAACCGGGAGAGCGTTGATCCATCTCGTGCTACGCCGTCGCGGTGTGGTGGAGCGGTCGGTGGCGCCGGTGTCGTTGATCCTGGCCACCTGGAGTGACAGCTACATCGACGGCCTCGAGCGTTTCAGGTATACCGGTCGAGCCGATTCGGCGGAGGCGCTGGAGGGCCTGAACATCTGGGTCGCGCGATTCGCCGCGGCGTGTGCCCGTGCGGCCGAGGACGCGGCATCCTTCGAAGAGCGGGCGTCAGGGCTGGAAGCGCAATGGCGTACCCGGCTGGCGCCGGTGCGGGCCGGGTCTGCGCTCGATCTCCTGCTGAAGAAACTGGTGGGCGCGCCGATTCTCACCGTTGCTACGGCGGCGGCGCTCGCCGGGCGTAGCTTTCCCGCCGCGAACACCGCTGTTACGCGGTTGGTCGATGCGGGAATCCTGCGCCAGCTCACCGTCGGTCGCCGTAACAGGGCATTCGAATGTCCGGAGGTCATCGGCGCTTTCACCGACCTGGAGCGCCGCATGGCGAGTCCCGGTGGAGATACCCGGGTCTCGGCTCCGGAGCGTCCGGTACCGCGCCGCGCGACGCCGTAGCACCTTCGGTGGACGCCCGAGCTGCCGATGTGGGGCTCACCCGGATGCGTTGGGACCGGCTGCGGCGTCGTGGTGTTGCGATCGTCGGCTGACCCGCGGCCGGTTAGGCGAAGTGGGATTTGTAGATCTGGCCGTGCACACCGACGGTGCGATCCACGACCTGGGAAACGGTGAAATCGGCCGCGGCGGAGAGGTACGCGTACGCGGTCGCCCGATCCATCCCCTTCTCCTGTTCCAGGAAATCGAGAGCGTTGACCACCGCACGGCGCATGGCGACGTTCAGATCGCTGGACTGACCGTTCTGGGAACCGTCGGGGTCGGACAGGCCGATGGGGATCCAGGACTCCGCGGTCTCGCCGAACGGGTATTTGTACGCGACCTCGGGTGCGTCTCCGGAGCCGGGTTTGCAGACGGTGAGCCGGAAGGTGCCGCGCAACGAGCCCTCCATCGCGGTGAGCGCGGCTTCGCCGTCACCCATCGCCATATGGGGGTCGCCGACGTAGAACAGCGCGCCTTCGGCGAAAATCGGCAGGTAGAAGGCCGATCCGGCGCCCAGCAGCCGGATATCGATATTGCCGCCGCCGCGGGTCGGGGGGATCGAGTTGGCGGAGGCGGCTTTCGGGTCGGTATCCGGGGAGAAGGCCACGCCCATCATGCCCATGAACGGTCGCAGCGGGAACCGCACTTTCGCGTCACCGAAGGGCATGACGCCCAGGCCTTCTTCGATGGCGGTGAAGGTGGAGACGTTGCCGTAGTCGCGCGGGTCGCCGGTGGGGCGCCGATCGGTCGCCACCGGCGGCATGACCTCGTCCAGGGAAATACCGGCCGGTGCCTCGCCGTTGGCGGTGCGGGCCAGTGCGCCCTTGCCGTGCCGGCTCGACACCACGCCGTAGGGCACCCGCGGTACGGCGGCGAGGGTTTCGATCTTCAGGACATCGCCGGGCCGGGCGCCTTCGACGAAAACCGGGCCGGTGACGATATGGGGGCCGTCCTTGTCGAAATCCCGGGGTGTGCGGTCGTAGCCGTCGGCGATCGCGACGGCATCCGCGAGCACATCGCTTTTCGCCACGCCCTTCGCGCCGAAGTACGCCACCGGGTCACGTCCCTGATCTTCGAGGATGCCCTCATGCGAGACGGCATCGATAGTGACCGTCTCACCGGATTTCATCCGCAGCACTTCCTTGCTGTGGACATTGGGCACATAGCCCCACAGCACCTGCTCCACCTCCGAGCGCAGGTAGTGGTCGCCGGGGATATCGCCCTGGCCGGGCTGCAGGATCGGGACACCGCCGCTGAACGGTACGGCGGGCGAGGAGGTCGAAACCGGGTCGGTGGCCCCGCCGCCGGTGGTGCAGGCGGTCGCGGTGGCCGCCGCGCCCACGGCGCCGACCGCGGCCGCCGCCCGGAGGAATCCGCGCCGGCCCAGGGCGCGCGTCAGGGTTTCGGCGGCGTCGCGCGCGAGGAAATCGGTCATCGGTACCTCCGGAAATCAGCTGGTCGAGCGTCCGGAAACTATCGAGACAAAATTTCGCCGGTGTTTCTTATCCATTGCGGTGGATATTCGCCCGGTGCGAGATGCGGCATAAGACGGGTCATCGGCTCGCGCGCTGCATGGACCGCGCGGCCAAGCCGCGGATTCCCGGCAATGTGATCGTGCGGAGCATCAGATCGCGTGCCCAGATATGCGCGCGGGTGGGCGGGGCGTACTGACCCATACCCCGCCGCGCCAGCGCCTGTCGTTCGGTGACCTCGGGGCGCAGCTGTTTCTCCCAGTGCGCGAGCGCCGCCGGGATATCGCCGGGGTGTTCGTCCAGTGCGGTACCGAGTTCCCCGGCACCGGCGAGTGCCAGGGCCGCACCGTGACCTGCGAACAGGGTGACGCACCAGGCCGCGTCGCCCACCAGCACGACCCGGCCGCGACTCCACGAGTCCGCCACCACCTGACTCACCGAATCGAAGTAGGCCCCGGCCGGAGCTTGCGCCAATTGGCCGAGTGCGTCGGGGACACCGCCTCCCACATCGCCGAAGGCCGCGGTGAGAGCGGATACCGGCCCGGCCGCGAGTTCGGCCGCGGGATCGGCGGTGCGGTAGGTGAAGAAGGCCGAGGATCGTCCGGGTCCCAGGTTGATCACCGCCGCGGTCCGGCCGGGCCCGATGAAGGTGGTGCCCGAATTCTCCGGCACGTCGTGGGGAGTCCGGCTCAGCGGAAAGGCCCCGACGATGTGCCGGAGGTCCACCCGGAAGCCGGATTCGGGTCCGAAGGCAGCACTTCGCACCCCGGAATGCAATCCGTCCGCGCCGACCAGCAGGTCCGCGGATTCGGAGGTGCCGTCGCTCAACTCGACCCGCACCTCGTCATGATCCTGCTCGACGGTGCGCACCGTGGTTCCGAACCGGATATCGGCGACCGTGCTCGCCGCCTCGTACAGGGCGGATTCCAGATCGCCGCGGAATACGGTGAGCGCCCGGGGGCCCAGCGCGGCCCGGGCGAACGCCGCCGGTACCACGAACTTCCGCCGGCCGTCGGCCGCGACGAGGATCGAGGTGAATACACCCAGATCACGGTCGCGCAGGCCGGGTAGCAGGCCGAGGTCGTCGGCGGCGTCGTAGCCGCGGCCGAGGAGGTTCACCAGGTAGCCGCCGCCGCGGCGAACCGGGGATCGCTCCACAACCAGCACCTGCCAGCCCGATCGGTGCAGGCGCAGGGCGGTGGCCAGACCGGCGATCCCGGCGCCTGCCACGACTGCCTTTCGTGCCGGTGTGCCGGTGGATATCGCCTCGTTCGTCACTGTCCACTCCTAGTCCGGGCGAGTATGAGCACTCGCTCAAACTCCAGTATGAGCATATGCTCATACTGGCGGCAAGTTCCGTAGACTCGGAGAGGTGCCCAGAGGTGTCGCCATTCCGGAAGTCAGGCAGCAACTGTTCGCCGCCGTCGAACGCGTGATCGTCCGCGACGGTCCGAGCCGGCTCAGCGGTCGAGCCGTCACGGCGGAGGCGGGAGTCGCCACCGGCCTGCTGTACGCGCATTTCGCCGATCTCGAGGATTTCCTGGCCGGCTACGCCGTGGACCGCGCCTTCCTCATCTCGGCCGGAGTTGCCGGGCTTCCGGAACGGGCCGGTATGGGAGATATCGCCACCAATGTGTGCGATGCGGTCCTCTCGACCCCGCCGCGGCTGCGGGCGTTCGTCCGGCTACTCGTCGCGCGACCGGAACTCGCCGAAAAGGTCCATGCGGTACTCGGCGACGAGACGGCCGGGCTGGAGGCGATCGAGGTGGCCGTCACCGCCTATCTCGCCGCCGAGCAGCAGCTCGGCCGGCTCGGCGCCGCGGCGGACCCGGAACTGCTGTCCCTGGCGCTGGTGGGCACATTCCACCATCTCGTCCTCACCTCCCGCCCCGAGACGGATATCCGGGCGCGAATGCGGCGAGCGGTCGCCGGGCTGATCGCATGCTGCGTTCCGGCCGGACCCGCGGAGCCGCCCGCCCGCGCCGACTCCCGGTGAGGGGTCGGTATACCCGCGTGTGACGAGCGCGCCGCCCCTCGGCCGATTGCTCTTGCTTCCGATGGCCTGGCCGGATGCCGGGTGCCGGGAGGTCTCCCGGCCGGTTGGCGGGAGCGGTACGTGCCGGTTCCCGTTGGGGCAGAGAAGGATTCGTTCCCAGTGTCGGTAATGGGGTGATTGTCCGGATGTCTCGGTCGTCGCCTAGGATCGGCGGCTGTGACTCGTATGGCGCGGCGGCCGAGCCTGGTGCAGGTACTGCTGCTCGTGCTCGCCGCGGTCGTCCCGGCACTCGAGGCCCGCGATAGTTCTGCATCCGAAATTGTTCAGGTGCAGCAGGTTGCGATCGCCGCGCCGGCCATCACAGCGGACTACCAGGTCCGTGCGGCACCATCGGATCCGGCGGATTCGGAGCGGCACGCGGCGCACTGCCCGTACGCGTGCCTGCGCGCTCCGGCGGTCCGGCCGCGAGTGGATCACCTGTGGGCCGTGGCGTTACTCCTCGCTGGTCTACTGCTGGGCGCGGCATGCTCCGCGCCTCGGAATTCACGCGTCCCGCTGCCCGGCCACCGCGCCGCCGCGACCGGAACGGTGCTGTTACTCCGTCTCTGCGTCTGCCGCCGCTGACCCGCGGGCGGCCGGTGGGGAACCGCTCGCTCCGGCCGTCGAACATTCTCCGATTCCGGTGAATTCCGGCGCACCGTCCGCTCATACGCGATGAACGGCCGCCGGAGACATCCTCTCGAACTCCCGGCACGGCCGACCCGTGCGTGAGAACCGGCGTGCCGAGCATTCGGGCCGCCGGGCGCCGAACCGATTCCGGCGCGAAGCATCCAGTGCAGAAATGCAATTCGAAGAAAGTAAGGAGATCGATTCCGTGAGACCCCTCACCCCGCTGATCGCCCTCGCCGCCCCGATCGGCTGCCTTGTTCTCGGTAGCGGTACGGCCTCGGCGTTGTCGGTGACCCCCTCGCCGAAAGCGGTCACGGTGAACTTCACCGACGCCGAGGCCCGGGCGATCGCCGGCTTGAACCTCGGTCCGGTACTGGGCGCACTTCCGCCCAATTTCACCCCGGAGGCCAAGCAGCGTCTCGGGGAGAGCGTCGCCGAATACGCAGGGCGGGCCGCGCTGGCGCCCGGTTCCACGCTGCGCGTGATCATCGACGAGCCGGTGGCCGCACCGCCCGGCGTCAGTGTGACCGTCGTGCCCTGATCCCGTGGACCGGTCGCTGCTCGACCGGCGGTATCCGCCGGTCGAGCAGCGGCGATTCACAAGTCCGGATCGGACGGCCGCTGTCTGCCGGGCGCCAGGATCGCGAGTGCGACGGCGGCGGTGAAACAGATACCCGCCAGCAGGAGGCTGGTGTTCTGCACCCCGTGGACGAAGGCGTCGCGGGCGAGGTCGAGTAGCGGCTGAGCCTGCGGGCCCGCCTGTTCGGCGAGTTGGGCGGTGGCGGCGAGGGAATGGGCCAGCGGTTCGCGGGCCGGTTCGGGTATGCGGGGCAGGACGGGATCGATAGCGCTGCGGTAGCCGGAAGCGAGGACTGTTCCGGCGAGGGCGATTCCGATCGCGGCGCCGATCTCCCGGGTGGCGTCGTTGACCGCCGCGGCGACGCCGTGTTTATCGGCGGGGCTGCCGTTCATGATCGCGGCGGTCGCCGGTGCGGCGGTCAGGCCGAGTCCGATGCTCATCAGCAGCAGTGGGATCAGGATGCCGGGATAGCCGGCTTCCGGCGTCACGTGGCTCAGGAGCAGCATGGCCCCGGCGATCACGGCCAGTCCGGTCACGGTGAGCAGGCGTAATCCGTAGCGCGCGGCCAGGCCCGGGGTGAACTGGGACAGCACCACCAGGGGCGCGCCCATCGGCAGGCACGCCAGGGCGGATTTCAGCGGACTGTATCCGAGAACCAGCTGCAGGTACTGCACCGTGACGAGGAACATTCCGAAAGTGGCCAGGAACTGAACGGTCACCGAAGCCGCGCCGCCGGCGAACTGGCGGCGCGCGAACAGCCGCAGATCGAGTAGCGGGCTGCGCACCCGCAGTTCCACGATCACGAACAGCGCCGCGGCAGCCGCGGCGACGGCGAACCCGGTCAGGATGTAGGGGTCGGTCCAGTCCCGTTCGGCGACCTCGATGAGCGCCGCGACGAACGCCGCGATCGCCACGACGATCGTCAGCGTGCCCGGCAGATCGAATCGTTGCCGGTCGGCGCTGCGAGATTCGGGGACGGTGCAGGCGGCGGCGATCAGCACGACGGCGCTCACGGTCATCACGACGAAGATCGACTGCCAGGACCACCACTGCAGCAGCACACCGGAACCGACCAGCCCCAGCAGGCCCCCGGTACCCGCGCATCCGGCCCAGTATCCGATCGCGCGTCCGACGGCGTCCGGGGGAAATCCGGCTGTGAGCAGGGACAGCGTCGAGGGCATGACCAGTGCCGCGCCGATGCCGGCCACCGTGCGCGCGGCGATCAGCACCTCGGCGTCCAGGGTCGCCAGGCATACAGCGGAGGCGGCGCAGAACACGATGAGCCCGAGGATCAGCACGAGGCGCCGGCCGTACCGGTCGCCGATCGCGCCGGCCGGGAGGACCAGGCAGGCCAGGGCGAGGGTGTAGCTGTCGATGATCCACGCCGCCTGGGTCTGACCGGCTCCGGTGTCGACGACTATCCGCGGGAGCGCGGTGTAGAGAGCGGCCATGGTGGCGATGACCAGGGATACCGCCGAGCAGGCCACGATCAGGGTGCGCCGCTGCGCCCAGGGCGACGCGGCAGCCGGCGCCGGGGGCATGGTGGACGCGATGTCACCGAGATCCTGCATGGGCCCAACGCTCGCCCAGCCGATTCCCCCCGGCAAGGCTTGCGACCGATGTCGATACGAAAAGTATCGGGGTCAGGCTTCCGGTTGTCTCACCGATCAGTCTCCACCTGTGCATTTCCGGTATTCGACGAGTGGTTTCGTCTCATACTGAGATATGGCAATCGACTGGCTGCTGGGCACCGACCGCCACGAAACCGCCGCCGATCACATCTACGCCGCGGCGGCCGATCTGATCGCCCGGCACGGGTTCGACCATTTCGATATCGACGCCGTGGCGCGGCGCGCGCACTGCTCCCGCGCGACGGTCTACCGGCACACCGGCGGCAAGACGCGGCTGCGGGAAACCGTGATGGCCCGGGCCGCCACGCGAATCACCGCGGTCGTCGACGAAGCCGTCAGCGACCGCACCGGCGCGGACCGTGTCCACACCGTGCTCACCGTCGCGATCCGGGAGATCCGCGCCGATCCGGTGCTCATGGCCTTTCTCGAATCCGATCCCGGCGCCCGCGCGGTCACCACTTTCGCCGCCTCACCGGCTCTGCTGGATATCGCCGCCGATTTCATCGGCCTGCGCGACGACCCGGTCGCCGCCGCCTGGCTCATCCGCACTGTGCTGTCGCTGCTGCTGTGGCCGGCCGACCCGGATATCGAAGCCGAGCTGCTGCGGCGATTCACGCTGCCGATCCTGGAGTCGCACCCGGACCGGAATCCACGTCCGGAGGAATGAGCGTTGCCGCCCGCCGCCGAGTTGCGCGCGGGTCTACGCCAGTCCGGCCCGCGCCTGGTCCAGGTAGCCCGACCAGGTGCCGGGCGCCACCTCGTGAACGGCAGCGGCCCCGGCGACGAAGGCGCTGGACACCACCACATCCGGTGTCAGGGTGGCGAAGATGTCCAAGGCCGCGTGCAGACCCTCCTTATCGCTGTAACCCGGGATATAGCCCGTCCGCCAGCTGCCGTCGGCGTAGCGCAGCAGCGTGTCGCCGGTGAACAGGTAGGCACGGCCGCCGTGGCCGGGCACCAGGTAGCTGGTGCTGCCGGGGGAATGGCCGGGTGTGGGGATCACTTCGATGCCCGCGTCGTCCACGGACCGGCCGGCGAGCGGTACATCGATCGGGGCGAAAGCGCCGATCGCGTCGGCTTCTGCGGCCGGGGCGTGCAGGCGGCTGCCGAAACGTCCGGCCACCGCGCGCAGCATCGGCCCGGCCTCGTCCTGATGGCTGAGGTAGTGGCGACCCACACCGCCGAGTTGTGCGAGTCCGTCGAAATCCCGGTCGTCGCCGGGGGAGTAGAAGAGGATGTTCTGTCCGGTGAGCGGGGTCCAGAGGTAGGCGTGGGTGCGTGGACCCTGCGGAACCGCGAATTCCCGGGTCTCCCACAGGTCGGGGAATACCTGTCGCAGGGTCGTGGCCTCGGTTGCGGCTGTCGGTGTGGATTCTGTTCGCATATTCCGACGCTAAAACCTCAATAACCCTTGGGGTCAAGGGTTGGTGCGGGCCGGGGTCAGCGCGAGGATATGAGCGGGACCAGCTGTTCGTCGGGGGTCCACGCCCCGTGATGACCCACCATCGCCGACTCCAGCGGTTCGTGCTCCGGCCGCACCAGCACCGTGCGGCCCGAGGCGACGGCGAGGAGGTCGCCGACCCGGGCCGCGATCACCGGATCGGGCGGGGTCGGGCCGAACCAGTGCTCGTCGAGTGCCTGTTCACGGCTCACCACGCGCGCGTCGGCGGCGAGTTCGGCGGTCCACCGGGCCAGTACGTCGGCCCTGGCACCGGGACGGTCGAGGTAGATATGGCGTACCCGCGCCTCACCCGCGATCAGCCGGATATCGCGGTGCAACTCCGTGCGCGCGTCGAGATCGACCACGTGATCGGCGTGGATCATTCCGTGATCGCCGGTGATCAGCAGTGTGCAGGTGTCCGGTAGTCCGGTGAGCAGGTCCGCCGCGAAGGCGTCGATATCCCGCAGGACCGCCAGCGCTTCCGGCGATTCGGGTCCGTAGAGGTGGCCGGTGGAATCCAGATCGGGGAAATAGGCGTAGGCGAACCGCGATCCGGTACCCGGATGGCAGGCGACCTCGAGTATTCCGGTGCGCACCTCGTCGAGTGTGGCGGCCGGATGCAGGGTGCCGGAGGCCCGGAACGAGGCGCGGGTCAGGCCGGAACGGATCTGATACTCCGGGACCACATAGTGCACCTCCACACCTCGCGCGGCGAGGTCCTGGAGCAGGCTGGTTCTCGGCTGCGCCGTTTCCGGCGGGAAGGCCTCCCGGGCATCGTCGCCGGTCGCGGAGTCGAACCGCCAGCGCAGCGCGTTGAACAACCGCATACCGCCGGTATCGGGCAGGGCGAAGCTGTATCCGATGATGCCGTGCGTCGCACAGGGGGCGCCGAGAGCCAGGCTGCTGAGGCTGGTCGCGGTGGTCGCGGGGAACCCGGCGGTGAGTGTGGTGGTGATCCGCGCGGTCAGGGTGGGCGCGATATCCGGGTGCCGGGCGAGGAGTTCGGCGCCCAGCCCGTCTATCAGCAGCACCACGACGTCGCGATTGGGGGCGAGCGCCAGGGGGCCGGGCAGATCGGATCCGAAGGACGCGGTGACGGACGGCAGGATATCGGCGAGTGTGTACGGCATCGCCTCCTATGGTGCTGGATCGGCGCTGCCGGAGGAACAGAATTCAGAGGTGGTGCGGCGGGCGGGTCCGCCGCACCACCGATTCGGCAGCGGGATTCGCGCTACACCGGAGTGGGTGTGCGCTACCGCGCGGTGACTCTGTGCGCTACCGCGCGGTGACTCTGTGCGCTAGCGCGCGGTGGGCGCCGGTTTCCGATCCCCGTAGACCTCTTCCGATTCCGGATAGCGGATCAGGGCGAGGGGATACAGGACCGCAGCGAGCACGCCCGCGATGAGGAAGCCGAGGTCGATACCGCCGAACAGTTCGGCTCCCGGGCCGACGAACCAGGCATTGCTCGAGCACAGCAGCCCGACCGCCGCCGCCGCGCACCACACCAGCAGACCGCGCAGATTGAATCCGGCGGTGAACCAGTAGATTCCGCCCCGGCGGCGCTGGTTGAACACCTGGAGCGCCGCGACATCGTAGTAACCGCGGCGGTAGAAGTGCCCGATCGCGACGATCACGATCCAGGGCAGCGAGAAACAGGTGAGGACCTGGAGGAACACGCTGATACCCGCGACGATCGCCGAATAGAAATGCCCGACGTACACCAGCGCGGCCGATACCCCGCACGCGACCAGAGTCGCCTGGACCCGATTCAGCCGGGGAATGATCGAGGAGGTGTCGAGTCCGGTGCCGTAGGTGTTGATCACCGCCTGCGCGGTACCCGAGGCGAGACCGAGGTACAGGACGGCGGGGACGAACCATGCGGGCGCTCCCGCGACCAGCCCGAGAACATAGGGATCGGCGGCGGTCACCGCCCCGCCGCCGAGGACGGCGGTCGCGGTGAAGGTGCCCCACAGCATGGGGATGCCCATGCACAGCGCGCCGAGGAACAGCGCGAGGGTGATCGCCCGGTCACTGTGCAGTCGTGGCGTGATGTGCCGGGTCCAGTCACCGGCGTAGGGGCCGAGAGAGGAGATCGTCGAGGTGGTGATCAGGAACGACGCCATCCAGGTGGCGGTCGCCGAACCGAAGACGTACTCGCCGGTCCCCGCGTAGGAGGGGTCGAAATCGCCGCCGTAGGCGAACAGGCCGAGCAGCAGGCACAGCCCCGCCGTCGGGATCATGAAGCGCTGGGCGGCGACCATATTCGCGTGACCGAGTACGGAGATGGCCGTGACGATCACCGCGAGTACGGCGTAGGCGACCAGCCGGGGGACAGTGGTGTCGTCGAGATGGAAGACCGTGACCAGCGCACCGGCCAGCGCGTCACCGCCGGTCCAGATGCTGAGTGCGGCGAAGGCCAGCGCGGCTGTCGCCTCGAGCAGTGAACCGATCAGCCGGCCGGCGACACCGAAGAAGGCGCCGCTGGCCACCGGATTGTTGGTACCGGTCCGCGGACCCATCAGTCCCATGGGGGCCAGCAGGATCGCCCCGAGCAGCGTGCCGGCGGCGACGGAGGTGGCGGCCTGCCAGAAGCTCAGGCCGAAGGTCACCGGGAACGCGCCGATGATGATGACGCTCAGCGCGAGGCTGCTACCGAACAGGATCGCGGTCAGGTTGCGGGGTGTGGATTTGCGGTTGTCCTCAGGGATGTATTCGATACCGCAGCGTTCGATCCGGCCCATCCGGTCGGCGAAGAACTGCGGATCGAGCGTGGTGCCCGGGGGCTCGGTGGTCGCTGTGTTTCCGGTGGTTGCCGTGGGTCCGGCGGGGGCGGTGGTTTCGGTGGACATCGCGATCAGGCTCCAAGGCGTGCGGTATGGCCGAACGAGGACAGGGCCAGCGCGCCGTCGGGCAGCCTGAGGTCGCCTTCGGCGAGGCGGTTCCGGAGATAGGTGAAACTCTGCGCGGTCTGCGCGTGCAGATGTTCGCCCGCGATCAGTGGCGCGCGGGCGGGGCGTTCGGGGGTGACGAATTCCGGTAGCGGCTCGACGACGGTGTCGTAGTCGACGCTGAAGAACAGCGGGAACGAATACCGCTCACTGGTGACCTTGCGGACGCGATGGGTGGTGGCGACGAATTCACCGTTGGTCCACAGCTCCAGCATGTCGCCGATATTGAGGACGAAGGCATCAGGTACGGGCGGTGCGTCGATCCACACGCCTGCGCCGTTGAGCACCTCCAGGCCGGGGGCGGTCGGTTTCAGGATGGTGAAGCATTCGTAGTCGGTGTGCGCGCCGATCCCCAGCCGGTCGACGGCGTCCAGATCCTCCGGATAGTGCAGCAGACGCAGCTGTGAGGGGGGTTCGGTGACGTAATGGTCGAAATAGGTCGCGGGCCGGCCCAGAGCCAGGGCGAATCCGCGCAATACCGTCCGGCCGAGCTCGAAAACCGCGGAGTAGTACGCGGATACGGCTTCGGTGAAGCCCGGGAGATCGGGCCACTGGTTGGGGCCGAGCAGTGGGTTCCCGGCCAGGTAGCGCGGATCGTCGGCCGGTAGTTCGAGACTGAGGTCGTAGGCCTCCTTCTTGTCGACTCCGCCACCGGCGAACACCTCCTCACCTTCGGGGACGTAGCCGCGATGGTTCGTGGAGTTCCCGATGTAGACGGCCATCTTCTCGTCGAACGGCAGCGCGAAGAACCGTGCGGCCGCCGCCCGCAGCGAGTCGACCAGACGCTGCCCGATCCCGGTTCCCGTCAGGTACATGAAGCCGACGTTGCGGGCCGCGTCGCCGAGCTGTGCCGCGACGACGGCCCTGTCGTCGTCGCTGCCGTGGATCAGTGGTCCGATATCGATGACGGGAAGGGCCGAGAAATCGGTGGTGCCGGTCATGCGTGAGGCCTTTCGTTGCCGAACAGAGGGAAGTTCCGGAGGTCGCCGCGGGTATCGGTGACGGTCCAGACCCGGCCGGTCGCCCGGCCGGACGCGCTCATATCGCCGGTGTGCAGCAGGGCTGCGCCGGGGTCGAGGCGCGGGTCGAGGCGGTGGTTCTCGCGGAACGGCAGACTGGAGTGAATGATCGGCCAACCGGCCTGCACGCGGCCGATCGAGATCTCGATATCGACCAGGTCCTGTGCTTCCACCAGGCCCGCCACGGCCACGGCCCGGGGCAGGCCGGGTTCGCGAGTGTGGACAGGAAGCCGGTCCCGCACGTAGGCGTAATCGGCACCGGCGCGCAACAGGTATCCGCGTCGTCCGGTATCGGGTTCGATCAGGGTCAACGCCGCGACCGGCGCCGGGTCATCCGGCGGGTCCCGCTGCCAGCGCTCGAGATACGGCTGGAGGCAACCGCGTTCGACCAGCGTGCCCGCTTCCATATGCAGGGTCCCGGTATCGGGGACGGCCTGGAACGGTTCGATATCCACCTGCCGCGCCCACGTGAAAACCGTCGGGTTTCCGGTATCGGCGGCGAGTGTTCCGGCGAAACCTTCCTGGCGGGAGAGCCATTCGAGGTGCGGACGGGTCAATTCCCGCAGGCACGACACTGCCGCGAAGTCGGGGCGGCGGGCCGGCCGGCGGAGGTCGGCGTAGTGGCTGCCCGCCTGCAACCAGGTAACGGCCGTGGCAGTGTCCCGGGTGCCGTCGGTCCACTCGATGGAGGTCCGCCGCCAGACTCCGGTCAGCTCGGTGGGTCCGGGAATTCGTGCGGTGGCCGGGGCGGCAACGGGCCATCCGGGCACGGGTCTCGCGGTCGTCATCGGAGAGCCCTTCCGTAATTACGATCAACTGACAGTAATTACGCGACAGAGTCGAGACGTTCGGATAACCGAGGTGTTCAGTGCAGGTAACGCCATAGGCGGTGAGTTACGAGCACATTTCGCCGCTCCGGGCGTATGCGAGGATCGAACTGTGACGGAGGTGGGAAATTCGGCCGTGACCACACCGAAGCGGCGGGTCGGGCGACCGCGCGCCACCGGACCCTCCCGGGCCGGTTCCGATACCCGGGCCGATGTACTCGCGGCGGCGGCGCGCCTGTTCGGTCGGCGCGGCTACGCGGCCACCAGTACCCGCGCGATCGCCGAAGCCGCCGGTATCCGGCAGGCGTCGGTGTACAACCACTTCCGCGGTAAAGAGGAGATCCTCACCGTGCTGCTCGAGCAGACGGTCGGGCACGCGCTGACCGTCGCGGCGCGGCTACGTGAGACGGCGATATCCCCCGAGGCCAAACTGTGGGCACTCTGCTACGCCGATGTCCGCGTCCTACTCGACGATCCGCACAATGTGGGTGCGCTGTTCCTGCTCCCCGAGGTGACCGGCGACCATTTCGCCGGGGTCCGTGCGCATCGCGACCAGCTGTGGAGCGCCTACCGCGACCTCATCACCCGGACCGGTCGCCGCAGCGGCTCCGAGGAATTGACCACCCGGCTGGTCTGCGGTCTGGTCGAGAGTGTGATCCAGTCCCGGCCGCCCGAGGGGGAACGGGACGTGGACGCCGTCGCCGAGGGGGTGGCGGAAGGTGTGCTGCGTCTCCTCGGCTGCCGGACGGCGGAGATCACCGCCGCGCGGTCGGCGGCGGAGCGCGACCCGGCCTGACCACTTCCGTCTGCTGTCCGAAGCGCACCGGACGGCTACTGCGGGAGACGTCGGACGGCCACCGCGGGGGACTGTCCGAATTGGTTAGATTGCATCATGCATGTTATGTGTATTATGCACATCGACTGAATTCATTCTTGCGAGGAGCAAGCTCGTGACCAAAACCGAACCCGCCGTCCGCCCCGCGGCGGTACTGGCGGTGCTCGCTTTTGCCGGGATCGTGGCGTCGCTGACGCAGACCCTGGTGATGCCGTTGCTCGGGCAGCTGCCGGAAATCCTGGATACCGAACCGTCGAACGCGACCTGGGTGGTCACCGCGAGCCTGCTGGCGAGCGCGGTCACGACGCCGGTCGCGGGCCGGCTGGGCGATCTCCTCGGCAAGCGGCCGGTCCTGGTGGGATCGGTGGTGCCGCTCGTCCTCGGCTCGGTGATCTGCGCCGTCTCCTCATCGCTGTGGCCGATGCTCATCGGCCGCGGCCTGCAGGGTATGGGCGTGGGGCTGATCCCGGTGGGTATCGCGGCGCTGCGTGATCTGCTGCCCCCGGCCAAGCTCGGCTCGGGGATCGCGCTCATCAGCTCGTCCCTCGGTGTGGGTGGCGCGCTGGGACTGCCGCTGGCGGCTGCCGTCGTCGAGTACAGCAGCTGGCGCTACCTGTTCTGGGGCGTCGCGGCGCTGGGCGTGGTCGCGGGTCTGCTGATCTTCATGGTGGTGCCATCCACTCCGCCCCGGGCCGAACGCGGCCGGTTCGACTTCCTGGGTGCGATCGGCCTGGGCGCCGCGCTGGTCTGCCTGCTGCTCGCGGTGTCCAAGGGCGCGAGCTGGGGCTGGACCAGCGTCACCACGATCTCGTTGTTCATCGCCGCGGTAGTCGTGCTGCTGGTGTGGGGTGTGTGGGAGCTGCGGATGCGCGATCCGCTGGTCGACCTGCGGGTGACCGCGCGACCGCGGGTGCTGCTCACAAATGCCGCCTCGATCGTGATCGGCATGTCGATGTTCTCGCAGGCGCTGGTCTTCCCCCAGCTGCTGCAGCTGCCGGAGGCCACCGGTTACGGCCTCGGCCAGTCGATGGTCGCGATGGGCCTGTGGATGGCGCCCGGCGGGCTGATGATGATGCTGGCCTCGCCGCTGAGCGCGAAACTCTCCGCGCTGGCCGGACCCAAGGTCACCCTGATATTCGGCTCGGTCATCATCGCCGCGGGGTACGGCCTCACGGTGCCGCTCATGGGTGAGCCCTGGGGCATCATGATCGGCGCGATCGTCATCAGTCTCGGTGTCGGATTCGCCTACGGCGCCATGCCCGCGCTCATCATGAGCGCGGTGCCGGTCACCGAGACCTCGGCGGCCAACAGCTTCAATACGCTGATGCGCGCGATCGGCACCTCGGTCGCCTCCGCCGCGATCGGTGCGGTGCTGGCCGAGATGAGCACCACCTTCGCCGGTGGTGTGAGCGTTCCCACCGAGAACGGGTTCACGGTCGGCATCCTCATCGGCTGCGGTGTCGCGGTGGCGGCCGCCCTGATCGCGCTGACCATCCCCACGGCCAAACGTGCCGCGGCGGCCGCGGTGGCGGGGATGCAGCAGGCGGGGGCGCAGCCCGAACCGGCGAAAACCGAGGCGCACGCGGTGGCCCAGGCGGTGCCGGCCGCACCCGCGGGACTGTCCGTGGAGGCCGAACGGGTGCTCGACGACGCGGAGCCGGGCGCGCCCGCCGCCGGGCCGCGGCACGCCGCGCCCGAAACCCCCACCGCCGTTCCGGCGGGCCGCAACGGCCTCGCCGCCGTATCCGACGGCGCCGGCGCTCCGCAACCGGCCGGAAGCGGCTCGGTGCTGTTCGGGCGGGTGTACGACGGTCGGGGTACCGCCGTCGCCGGTGCGACCCTCACCCTGATCTCACCGTCGGGCCAGCAGTTGAGCCGGGCGCTGTCCGGGCAGGACGGGTTCTACGAACTGGCCGCCCCCGAGCCCGGTTCCTATGTACTCATCGCGTCCGCGGAAGGACGGCGTCCGGACGCGTCCACCGCGGTGCTCGGCAGCAATCCGGTGTCCTACGACGTCACCCTCACCACACTCGCCAGCCTGGAGGGCACGGTGGCGCGGACCGGCGACGGGACACCTGTCGCGGGCGCGACGGTGACCGCGCTCGATCTGCGCGGTGAGGTGATGGCCGCCGGTGAATCCGACCCGGCCGGGCAATTCGGGCTCGGTGGTCTGCCGGAGGGCGAGTTCACCCTTGCGGTGAGTGCGTTCGGCTACCACCCGACCGCGGTATCGGTGCAGGTCACCGGCCGTGACACGGCTCGAGTGGAGGTGCTGCTGCGCCCGGGTGTGCGGGTATCCGGTGTGGTCAGCGGTGGGGGCCACCCGCTGGCCCACGCCCGGGTCACGCTCACCGATTCGCTGGGCAATGTGGTCGAGACGCAGTCCACCGGTGCCGACGGCTCCTATGTCTTCGGGAACCTCGCCGAAGGCGCCTACACCGTGGTCGCCACCGGGTACGCCCCGGCCAGCGCCCAGGTGCGGGTGGGGGAGAAGGATATCGACGGTATCGATATGCGGCTGAGTGCCGACGGTCTCGGCGAGGCCGCCGAGAGCGCCGCGCCGGATATCGAGGAATCGCTGGACGAACTGCCGGAGATCCACAAGACGTCCTGGTGAGCCTGCGCCGATACTCAGGGGTCCGAGCCGACGCTCGGGCCCCTGTCCGCGTTGCGGGAGCCCGCGGTCCCGCGACGGGCCGGGGACCCCGATTTTGCCGAGCGCGGAGCGCCTCCTACACTAGACCGGTTGCCAGGGCACCTCTGTGCCCGTGGGCGGTCCCGCGCGGACGGCCCGGGCGATACGAACTCATCCGGCGGCGACTGCCGTCCGGAACCAGCCGAATTGCTGTAGGCCCACGGCTCGTGCCCTGTGTGCGGGTGTTGTATGGGAACCGCAGCGAGAAAGGTGTCGAGGTCGAACTATGACCATGACCGATCCGATCGCAGACTTCCTGACACGTCTGCGCAACGCCAACTCGGCGTACCACGATCAGGTGAAGGCCCCGCATTCGAAGCTCAAGGCGAATATCGCCGAGATCCTGAAGCGTGAGGGCTACATCGCCGATTACCGCACCGAGGACGCGACCGTGGGTAAGAACCTCGTCGTCGACCTCAAGTACGGCCCCAGCCGGGAACGCAGCCTGCAGGGTCTGCGGCGCGTCTCCAAGCCCGGTCTGCGCGTGTACGCGAAATCCACCAACCTGCCCAAGGTCCTGGGTGGCCTCGGCGTGGCGATCATCTCCACGTCGACCGGCCTTCTCACCGACCGTCAGGCGGCTCAGCAGCGGGTGGGCGGGGAAGTCCTCGCCTACGTCTGGTAAGGGAGGTACGGACAATGTCGCGTATCGGTAAAGATCCCGTCGTGATTCCCTCCGGTGTGGAGGTGACCATCAGCGGCCAGGATGTCGCGGTGAAGGGCCCGAAGGGTCAGCTTTCGCTGACCATCTCCGAGCCGATCACCGTCGCGCAGGAGGACGGCCGGCTGGTCTTCTCCCGTCCCGACGACGAACGTCGCAGCCGCTCGCTGCACGGCCTGACCCGGACGCTGGTCGACAATATGGTCGTCGGCGTCACCAAGGGCTACGAGAAGAAGATGGAAATCTTCGGCGTGGGCTACCGTGTGCAGCAGAAGGGCAGCAACCTCGAGTTCGCCCTCGGCTACAGCCATCCGGTGCCGATCGAGGCGCCCGAGGGCATCACCTTCGCGGTGGAATCGCCCACCAAGTTCTCCGTGTCCGGGATCGACAAGCAGAAGGTCGGCCAGATTTCGGCGGTTATCCACGGTCTGCGCAAGCCCGATCCGTACAAGGGTAAGGGCATCCGCTACGCCGGTGAGGTCGTTCGCCGCAAGGTCGGAAAGACGGGTAAGTGATCATGGCGCAAACCGAGAATCAGAAGGCCAAGCGTATTCCGCTGGGCAAGGATGCTTCCACTCGCCGGCGGCTGTCGAAGACGCGCCGCCACTTCCGCCTGCGCAAGAAGATCGAGGGCACCAGCGCTCGTCCCCGGCTGATCGTGCACCGCTCCTCGCGGCACCTGCACGTGCAGCTGATCGACGATGCGGCCGGCCACACCCTCGCTTCCGCCTCGACCATCGAGGCCGATGTGCGGGCGCTGGAGGGCGACAAGACCGCCAAGGGCAAGAAGGTCGGCGAACTGATCGCCGAGCGCGCCAAGGCCGCCGGTGTGGAGGCCGTGGTGTTCGACCGCGGTGGCCACGACTACCACGGCCGGATCGCGGCGCTCGCCGATGCCGCTCGGGAAGGCGGGTTGAAGTTCTGATGACCAACATGACTGCACATACCTGTGTGAACGGAAGGAACGTCTGATGCCGGGACGTCAGCGGCGTGACGGCGGAAACGGACCCGCCGGACAGAACTCGAGCGGCCCCGACGGGGGTCGCGACAACCGCCGGGGCGGCGGCGACCGCCGCGGCGGCGACCGGCGTAACGACGCGGCCGAGAAGAATCAGCTCGAACGCGTCGTCGCGATCAACCGTGTCTCCAAGGTGGTCAAGGGTGGCCGTCGCTTCAGCTTCACCGCCCTGGTCATCGTCGGCGACGGCAACGGACTCGTGGGCGTCGGCTACGGCAAGGCCAAGGAAGTTCCCGCGGCCATCCAGAAGGGCGTCGAGGAAGCGCGTAAGGGCTTCTTCCGCGTTCCGATGATCGGCTCCACCATCACCCACCCGGTGCAGGGCGAAGCGGCGGCCGGTGTGGTCATGCTGCGCCCGGCCTCCCCGGGTACCGGTGTGATCGCCGGTGGCGCCGCGCGTGCCGTTCTGGAATGCGCGGGTATCCACGACATCCTGGCCAAGTCGCTCGGTAGCGACAACGCGATCAACGTCGTGCACGCGACCGTTGCCGCGCTCAAGATGCTGCAGCGTCCGGAAGAGGTCGCGGCCCGCCGTGGTCTGCCGATCGAGGACGTCGCTCCCGCGGGCATGCTGCGTGCCCGTGCCGGACAAGGAGTCTGACGATGGCAGATCTCAAGGTGACCCAGATCAAGAGTTCGATCGGCGCCAAGCAGAATCAGCGGGACAGCCTGCGCACCCTCGGCCTGCGGGGTATCCGCAAGACGGTGGTCCGTGCGGACAACGCCCAGAACCGCGGGCTGATCAACGTCGTGCGCCACCTCGTAACAGTTGAGGAGGTCTGACATGACCATCAAGTTGCATCACCTGCGTCCCGCTCCGGGCGCGAAAACCGATAAGACCCGGGTGGGTCGTGGTGAGGGGTCCAAGGGTAAGACCGCGGGTCGCGGCACCAAGGGCACCAAGGCGCGTAAGAACGTGCCGGCCGCCTTCGAGGGTGGGCAGATGCCCCTCCACATGCGGCTGCCGAAGCTGAAGGGCTTCACCAACCCGTTCCGGGTCGAGTACCAGGTCGTGAACGTGGGCGCCCTTGCCGAGCTGTTCCCCGAGGGGGGCACCGTGGGCAAGGACGAACTCGTCGCCAAGGGTGCTGTTCGCAAGAACCAGCTGGTGAAGGTGCTCGGCGAAGGAGAGATCTCCGTCGCCGTTCAGGTCAGCGCGGACAAGTTCTCCGGCTCCGCCAAGGAGAAGATCACCGCCGCCGGTGGCACCGCCACCGAGCTGGGCTGACGCTCGGAGTATCGACGATCGACATGGTCGGGCCAACCGCGGAGGCGGTAGCGCAGCGTGACCACGCAGCGCTCCCGACCATGTCGAAAGGCACAGCGGCGCCGGACGAGTGCAGGCTCGTCCGGCGCCACTGTTAGAGTTCAAGTGTTGTCTGCCAAGACCCGTCATGGGTTCGGCGATTCCGACCGGGACACGCTGAAAAAATTCCATGGCCTGACCATGTCGTTCGCCAGGAGGATCTGTGCTTTCCGCCTTCGTTACGGCCTTCCGGACCTCGGACTTGCGGCGGAAGATCCTCTTCACGCTGGGGCTGGTGGCGCTGTACCGCGCCGGTGCCGCGCTACCGTCGCCCGGTGTCGACTACAAGGCGGTGCAGGAGTGCATCGACCTGGTATCCGGTGGTGATTCCGCTGGTATCTACCAGCTGATCAACCTGTTCTCCGGTGGCGCGCTACTACAGCTGTCGGTGTTCGCGATCGGCATCATGCCCTACATCACAGCGAGCATCATCGTTCAGTTGCTCACCGTGGTCATCCCGCGCTTCGAGGAACTGCGCAAAGAGGGCCAGGCCGGTCAGACCAAGATGACGCAGTACACGCGTTATCTCTCGATCGCGCTGGCGATCCTGCAGGCCACCGGCCTGGTGGCACTCGCGGCGCGCGGGCAGTTGTTGCAGGGCTGCCAGCAGGACATCCTCGCCGACACCAGCATCTTCGGCATGATCATCATCGTCCTGGTGATGACCGCCGGCGCGGCGCTGGTGATGTGGTTCGGCGAGCAGATCACCGAACGCGGCGTCGGCAACGGTATGTCGCTGCTGATCTTCGCCGGTATCGCCGCCCGCATCCCCACCGAGGGCAAGAACATCCTCGACAGCCGGGGCGGCCTGATCTTCGCGCTGGTGTGCCTCGCGGCCTTCGCGATCATCGTGGCCGTCATCTTCGTCGAACAGGGGCAGCGCCGGATTCCGGTGCAGTACGCCAAACGCGTGGTCGGCCGCAAGATGTACGGCGGTTCCTCGACCTATCTGCCGTTGAAGGTGAACCAGGCCGGTGTCATCCCGGTCATCTTCGCCTCATCCCTGCTCTACCTGCCCAACCTGATCGCCCAGCTCACCGGCTCGAACACGGCCGAGGATCCGAGCTGGTGGCAGGAGATCATCCAGAAGTATCTGGTGAATCCCGGTAACCCGGTGTACATCGCGATCTACTTCGGACTTATTGTCTTCTTCACCTACTTCTACGTCGCCATCACCTTCAACCCGGAGGAACGCGCCGACGAGATGAAGAAGTTCGGCGGCTTCATCCCGGGCTACCGCCCCGGTAAGCCGACGGCCGATCATCTGACCTATGTGCTCAGCCGCATCACCCTGCCCGGCTCCATCTACCTCGGTCTCGTCGCCGTGCTGCCGAACCTGTTCCTGGATATGGGAGCCTCCGGCGGCGGCGCGCAGAATCTGCCGTTCGGTGGTACCGCAGTGCTCATCATGGTGAGCGTCGGCCTGGACACCGTGAAGCAGATCGAAAGCCAACTCATGAATCGCAATTACGAAGGGTTCCTCAAGTGAGAGTTGTACTACTAGGGCCGCCGGGAGCGGGCAAGGGCACTCAAGCCGTGCTGCTATCGGAGAAGCTGGGCGTACCGCATATCTCTACCGGGGATCTCTTCCGCGCGAATATCGGCGAGCAGACGCAGCTGGGTCTCGAAGCGAAGCGGTACATGGACGCCGGGGAACTGGTGCCCAGCGATGTGACCAACCGTATGGTCCGGTCCCGGGTGGGCGAGCCCGATGCGTCGCGCGGATTCGTCCTCGACGGCTACCCCCGCACGGTGGATCAGGCCGATGCGCTGGCCAAGATCCTGGACGAACTGGGCAGCGAACTCGACGCGGTCCTGTGCTTCGTCGTCTCCGAGGACACCGTGGTCGACCGGATGCTGGCCCGGGGCCGCTCCGACGACAACGAGGACACCATCCGGACCCGGCTGCGGGTCTACCGCGACGAGACCGAACCGCTGCTGAACTACTACGACGGCCTGGTCGTCTCGGTGGACGGTGTCGGCGAGGTCGACGAGGTCAATACCCGGGCCCTCGAGGCGCTGGGCCGTAATGCCACGACCGGTTGATTCGGTTGCCGGGTCGGGCGTCGCACCGTCGGTGAGGGAGAGCTGACCCGATATGGTTTTCGGTCGCAAGAGCAAGAAGGTGGTGCCGTTCCGCACCGCCGGTGAACTCGACGCCATGGCCGCGGCCGGCGCGATCGTCGGCCGCGCGCTGGTGGCGGTACGAGAGGCCGCCGCGCCCGGGGTCAGCACCCTGGAACTGGACCGGGTCGCCGAACAGGTGATCCGGGATGCGGGCGCGGTCCCGTCGTTCAAGGGCTACCACGGGTTCCCCGCCTCCATCTGCGCCTCGGTCAACGACCGGGTGGTGCACGGGATCCCGTCGGAGTCCGAGGTGCTGGCCGCCGGTGATCTGGTGTCCATCGATTGCGGCGCCATCCTGGACGGCTGGCACGGCGATTCGGCGTGGACGTTCGGCGTGGGCGAGCTCATCGAGGCCGATCGACTGCTGAGCGCGGCCACCGAGAAGTCGATGGTCGCGGGGATCGCCGCCATGCTGCCCGAGAACCGGCTCACCGATATCTCGCACGCGATCGAACTCGGTACCCGGGCCGCGGAGACCGAGCACGGCCGGCCGTACGGCATCGTCGACGGGTACGGCGGGCACGGGATCGGCCGGGAGATGCACCTCGACCCCTTCCTGCCCAACGAGGGCGATCCCGGTAAGGGGCCGCGGCTGGTGGTGGGTTCGGTCCTGGCGATCGAGCCGATGCTCACGCTGGGGACCTCCGATACCAAGGTGCTCGACGACGACTGGACGGTGGTCACCACCGACGGATCGCGGGCGGCGCATTGGGAGCATACGGTCGCGGTGACCGAGGACGGCCCGCGGATCCTCACCCTGCGTCCCGAATAGTTCCGGACCGCTACGGATTTCCGTCCGCCCGCCACCGGAATCGTTGGGATGGCTGTTCTTTCGAGTACGGGCGGCGCCAGGAACCCCATTCGCGGGCGAATCGAGATCAGAGTTCCAGCAGGACGGTGATCGGTCCGTCATTGGTGAGTTCCACCTGCATATGTGCGCCGAACCGGCCGCCGGCCACGTCGGCGCCGAGTTCCCGCAGCGTACTGGCAACAGTGTCGACCAGAGGTTCGGCCGCGGGCCCGGGGGCCGCCGCCGACCAGGAAGGCCTGCGGCCCTTGCGGGTATCGGCGTAGAGCGTGAACTGGCTGACGACCAGTACCGGCGCGCGGAGGTCCGCGGCACTGCGTTCGCCGTCGAGAATGCGTAGCCGCCAGATCTTCTCGGCCATGGCCCGCGCGGTCGTAACGCTGTCGGTATGGGTGACGCCGACCAGTGCGAGCAGTCCGTGCCGAGTTCCGGCGGCGGCGGGGTCGATCCGCCCGACCACCTCCCCGTCGACGGTCACCTGTGCCGAGGTCACGCGCTGTAGCAGGGCTCGCATGCCCATGATCATGCCGTCTGCGCTACCCGCGAGCGGTCCGGGGTCACATGTTCCCGGCGGCGGGAACATCGGGTGCGCCGGCGCGCGGGTTTCGTGCGTACAGTTCATCTGCCCGAGTGGAAGTTTTCACGAACGGGCCCTTTCTCCGGCTTCCCTTCCCGGCTCGGTCAGCGCATTTCCTACTCGCAACCGGCGGGGCAGGTCCTGTTCATACGCGCGTCACGCCGGATTCTTCCCCGACTGCCATCGTCGACGGCGAATGATGTTCGCCGCCGCGGCACGCACGGGAGGAGTGGGATCATGGGCGACAGAGTCGATTACAACGACGAGGCCTTTCGTCGTGCAGCGGGGAAGACCGGCGGGGTCCGCGACAAGATCAACGGAGTGATCGACACCCTCACCGCGAGTATCGATGGACGTGGTGAACCGTGGGGTGGCGATTCGCTGGGGCAGTCCTTCGCGAACGGTCAGGACGGCAACGGCTACGTCCCGTCGAAGAAGAATCTGATCGACAGCGCCCGCAATGTTTCGGGCACCATGGGCCAGTTCCACGACGGCCAGGTCGAAAGCGCCGACTACCTGCAGGATATGGAAGACGGCAACCGCGACGGCCTGCGCTGATCCGGGGGACTTGCGCGACGATGACAAACGAACAGGCCAAGGCCGATCTAGCCGCCATCATGGACGGCGTACAGGAGCAGATGCGCACGATCGCGCGCATTCAGCAGCAGCGCGCCGAACTCACCGCGAGCGCCACGGCACGCGGTAAGAAGGTCACTGTCACGGTCAACGCGGACAACACCGTGATCGACGTGAAATTCGGCGACGATATCGACGAACTGAGTTATTCGGAGATCGCCAAAGCGGTGATCGAGGCCGCGCAACGCGCGTGTAAAGAAGTCGCGGACAAGACGACCGACCTCATGGCGCCCCTGGACACGCAGCGCACCCGGATGCCGAAGCTCACCGATCTCGTCGCGGGTCTGACCGATATCGAGATCCCCGGCGTTGTTCCGGCCGCCACCGGGCGGCCCGATACCCTGGGGCGCCAGAACTTCCCGGATGGCAGCGGCGCACCCGCGTCCTCCGACAAGGGCCGGGGCGGGTCGGTCACCGACTCCAGCTGGTGAGCCCGGGTAGCCCGTAATGATCGAGCTCTGGGGTCCGCTGCAGCACCTTTCCTGGCTTGCGGGTGTGGAATGGCCCCAGGGCAACGAAGACGAGATGTGGGGGCTGGGCGGCGACTGGCGCAATGCGGCCGACTCCCTCGAGGACATCGTCTCCGACATCATGTCCGCGAAAAGCGCTTCGCTGTACGCGTATCCGGAGGGCGACGGCGTCGAAGAGATGATCAAGGCTTTCGACAGCCTCATCTCCGGTGACGGTTCCGACAAAGATCAATCGGTACCGAAACTGGCCGGCTACTTCCGGCAACTCGGCGATTCGGCGTACGAGACCGGCACCGAGATCGAATACACCAAGTTGATGTACATCTCGTCGCTGGTGCTCCTGGCGGCGGAAATCGCGGCGGCCTGGATCTTTCCTCCCACGGCGCCCGCGGTCACGGCGGCGGCGGTCGCGATCACCCGGGTGGCGGTGCGCATCCTGGGGCAGCGGGTGATGCAGGCGATCTTCCGAATCGTCGCCAACAAATTCGTGAGCTTCATGATGCGGCATGTCGCCATCGATACGATTCTGGGAACAATCCAGGAAGTCGGAATCCAGGCCTATCAGGTCGAGGCGGGGCATCGACCGGATTTCAACCTCGGCCAGATCGCAGTCACGGTGGTCAGTTCCGCCGCCGGCGGCGCGGCGGCCGGCCCGGTGGGCGATGTGCTCGGCAACGCGCTGCGGAACGAGACCGGCGGCATGCTGCGCAATTACGTGAACGGCGCGATCACCGGAACTGTCGCGGGTTTCACCGGCGGACTGGCGGGCACCATGGCCGCCATCCCCACCCAATTCGCGGTGATCTGGGCCCAGGAGGGCTTCACCGCCGAGGGCTGGGACAAGGCGATGGAACAGACCATGTCCACGCTGCCCCAGCAGTTCGGTCCGCTGGCGCTGGTCTCCGGAGCCACCAACGGCCTGGCCTCCGGTGTGAGCAAGGTGGGCGCGAACCACTTCTACAGCAGCCGGGGCATCGGCCAGTTCAGCGAGGGCTATCGCAACGAGTTCGGCGACCGCTCCTTCATGGACCGCATCAACGAGGTGGTCAACGGGCCCGGTACCCGGGTGGGCGGACTGCCGCCGGGCGGTGGTGACGGTTCGGGTGGCCTGGGCGGCGACGACGGGACGCAGACCAGCAGCCCGGCACGAAATCCGAACGGTCCGTCGGCGGGGCTCGGTGAGGACGGTTCCCGAGCGAACGGGCACCACGGCGCGCCGGGGTTGGATACGAATACGGACAACGGCGCCGCGAACGATCCGGCCGATACCGGCGGATCGGGTCCGGATAGTTCCGGGGAGGCGCCGGGCACCTCGCCGGCCGGTAACGAAGACGGTCCCGGATCGGGGGCCGACGGTGATACCGGATCCGAGTCCGGCCCGAGCCGGACCGATACGGATTCCGAGGGGACCGGTGACCCGGGGACCAACGGTGACTCGGGATCCAACCGCGATTCCACCAACGGCGAGTCGTCCAACGGTCAGTCCTCCAACGGGCAGCCGTCGGCCCCGGTGTCCGATTCGGACACTTCGAGCGGGAGCACCGACCGCGGCGGGGGCAGCGAACAGACCGACTCCGGCGCCGGGAGCGTGGATCGCAACGGGTCGGAGGATCGCACCGGCGCGGTCGCCGATTCCGATTCGGACGCGCCGCGGGACCGGTCCGAGGATCCGGATATCGTCACCGGTCAACAGGACAGCGCGAGCGACACCACCCAGAATTCCGATCGCGATTCGGCCGGAAGCGACTCCGGCGCGAATGGTTCCCCCACCGCGACTCCCCGCTCTGATTCGCCGCCGCCGATTGTGGGCGCGCCCGTGGCCGGAGCGCCGGCGGGTGGCCCGACTCCGCCGGCCGGTGCGATCCCGTCCGCTACCCCCGGTACTCCGGCGCCCGGCTCGGCGCCCGCCGCCCCCGGGTCGACGGCGGGCGGGTCGAGTCCGGCAGCGCCGGGTTCCACCAACACGCCCGGCGGAACCGGCGATACGCGGGCACCGGCCGGAACTCCGGGTGATTCGCGATCGTCCGGGAGTTCCGACGGGCCGTCGCGCGCGCGTCCGGGTGACCGGGCCGGCGCCGCCGATCGGGCGCCCTACCCCGGGACCGACGGGAACCGGATCCGGGCCGGGCGCACCGATTCCGAGGCCCCCGGCGCGAACAACCGGCAGAACGAAGACGGGCAGGATACGAACACTCGGCGGCAGCCTGGCGATGTCGGCGACGGGCGGATCGGGCCCGAAGATGTGGTGCCGCTGCCCACGCCCGTGGGTGACCCCGCCGATACTTCGTCATCGCGACGGGACAGCGAATCCCGTACCTCCAACCGGGGTCCGGAATCCCGGACCACCCGCCGCGACGAGGCTCGACCCGACGACGAGGCCGAGCGCTCGCCCGACGATCCCGATGACCTGGACGATCCCGATGGGCCCGATGACCCGGACGACTCCGGAGATCGGAACCCGGACGAGCCGGAGGATGCCCAGAACCCGGACAATCGCGGCGAGTGCGCCCGTCTCACGCTGGACGAACTGCAGGCGGAGACCGGAAGCGACCGGATCAGGCCGCCCGCGGAGCCCAGTGGACCCGAGGGTATGTCGCGCGCCGAAATCCAGGATGCGCTGGGCGGGAATCTCTACGACTACCCCGATCAGGGCCCGGATCGGGCCCGGCACCAGGCGGTCGCCGACGAACTGATGCGTCTGGCGGCGCGCACCGATCCGCGCCTGGTGGCGGCGGGTAAGGGTCCGCGCGCCTTCGTGATCGACGAGTACGCGGGCGCGGCCGACGAACACGGTGTCGGCGCGCACGCCTATTCGATGACGGTGCGGATGGACCCGCTCACCGGCGAATATCGCATCGAGGTGTCCGATCCGGCGGCTTCCCGCCGGCGCGGCTTCCCGCCGGACGCTCCCGCCGAGGTCCGCCGGGTTTCGGCGACACTACTGGACGGCGCCGGCCGTGTCGTCCGCCCGACCGGACACGACGGCCGCATCCGGCCTTCGTCCGAGCAGTACCTGCGCCACGGCCGCAACGATTTCGACGAGAATCGGCAACGCCGGGAAACCGAGGAGCAGTACACCGCGCGCCGGGACGCGGAGGCGGCCGATCTGCGGTCCCGGCTCGACCGTCTGAGCGGGCAGTACCTGCGTGCGATGGCGGATCAGGTCGGCGAGAACGGCCCCTCTCCACTCGCCGACCGGTTCCGTGATCGCGCGGACGAAGCCGATCGCAGGGCCGAGCAGCACCGGGCGGACGCGGACGACCGCTGGGACGAGGCCCGCCGTAAACCCAAGACCCGGATCTCGGACCGGCCCGTCGATGATTCCGCCCCGCCCACCCGGGACGAGGATTCGCCGGACGACAACGAAGGGCGCCGCGGGGACGACGAGGATCGCCGGGACGATGAGTCCGACGAGGAGAGTGCGGGTCGCCGGGACGAGGAGAACGGCGCCGGTCGCCGAGACGACGAGGACGGTACGGGTCGGAGGGCCGACGAGAACGGCCCCGGTCGCAGGGACGACGAGAACGGCGCCGGTCGCCGAGACGACGAGGACGGTACGGATCGGAGGGACGACGAGAACGGCCCCGGTCGCAGGGACGACGAGGACGGTGCCGGTCGCCGGGACGATGAAGAGGGCGGGGACGCGCGGCGGGCGCCACCGGAATCCGGAACCGACGCCGGTCGTTATCGGTCCGACCAGGATGGTGACCCCACTTACCGCGACTCCGCCGATCCGGCCCGGGATTCGACCGACGGTCCGGCGGATCCGGGCGCGGATGCGGTGCACCGGCCGGGCATTCCGGCCGACGACGAGTGGTCGGGCCTCGGCCCCGCGGAGATCGGGCGGCGGCTGGCCGGTGAACTGCGGCAACTCACCGGGAACTTCGATTTCGAGGTGCGTGGCTTCGACGATCCCGAGCTCGATGCCGATGTCCTGGGGGAGTACGCCCGGGCGATGGTCGATATGTTCCGCCGGTTCCCGGGGCCCACGGTTGTGCGGATCGACATCGAGACGAATGTCGGTGGGTACGACTGGGATACGTTCAGCAGGGTCGACGTCGTGATCGGCTCGGGCGGCCGGCAGGCCACAATCGGGTTCAGCCGTGAATACGCGCTCGGGGCCGAACGCTTCCACTGGGTTGCCGGTGCTGTCGATTCGGGTGCATTGCCTTCGGGAATGGGCGAGCGCCCGGCCTACGCGGCGGCCGTGCGGGCATTCGGCGAGGCAGTCAACAGTGCGACCGGCCACTCGCCTTCCAGCAAGGCATCCGTCCTCGCCCACCGACTGCTCGTCGGGCGTTTCTTCACCAGCACGGACAGCGAGTGGAGTTCGGCCGCTTACCACACGTGGCTGCGCACCGAGGTCGGCGAATGGGGCACCCGGGTCGAGCGCCATCCCGCAACGGTGTTGGGGTCGGCATTCGCCGATGTCGTCCTGCGGGGCCGGGAAAATGTGACCGAGCAGGTGCGGGCTCTCTATGACCTGCTGTTCGCGCAGGACGGCGTGGAGCCCAGGCTCCCCGCCGGGGAAGAGCTGTCCGTCGACCGGTTGTCCGAGTTGGACTGGGCACTGCGTTTCGGGGCGCCCGTGGACGAGTGGTCGCGATTGTCCGGGGCCGAGGTCGGTGATCGGTTGCAGGAGGTGATGCGGGAACTCACCGGTAATCACCGGTTCCGGGTGTCCGGATTCGGCCCCGAGGTGCATCCGGAGATCGCTCGGGAATTCGCACGGGCGATCACCGATATCTACGCCCGGTTCCCGCAGCCCGACCTGCGCAGTGTGGCGTTTGCCGATTTGGGCAGCCGGGTGATGGGCGAGTCCAGGTTGGGTGTGAACTACTCGCGGCGGGGATACCCGGCCGAGTACATCCACTTCGATCTGCCCCTTGCGACCGCGCCCCGGCCCTTCCTCAAGCTCGTGAAGGAAAGCACGGACAGCAGGTTCCACTACTCCAGTGCCCTGGGCCGGCCCGTGTACGCGACGATCCTGCACGAGTTCGGGCACACACTCGACTTCGCCGGTATGCGGCACGCGGCGCGCACTCTCGACAAAGTACTGCTGGAGTACTACTCGAGCAACGATCTCGGCGAGCAGTCGGTCGAGGGATATCTGGACTGGCTGGCACAGAACCTCAGCGGTTACAGCCTGCACCGGGACGGCCGGCTCAGGCCCGCCGAGGCGCTGGCGGAGGCATTCCAGCATGTGGAAATCGTCGGCCGCGATACTGCCGGCCCGGTGGTGTCGCTGATCTACGACACATTGCTGGCCGCGGTGCCGCGGACCGCGGACCGCGGTTTCGCGGGCCGGCTGGCCGATCACGTCCGGGACGTGGGTCTCCGGGGGCTGGTGTTCCGGAACCAGTCCACCGCAGGGGATCCGGCCGGGGGCACAGTGCCCGATCGCGGGCCGGACGCCGAACGCCCGGTGCCGACGCCGACTTCTACACCCGGCGATGCCACCGGCCGGGATGCCGGCGATCCCGTCTACCGCGATTCCCGCGGCCGCTCGCATCATCGCGGTGATCCGCCGAATACTTATCGCGACAAAGACTTCCGACTCCGCGACCAGCACGGCTGGGTGCCCGATCCGCTGGCGGAGGGGAGCGGGTACCGGTACCGGGCGCAACCGGGGGAGGCGGAACCGTTCCGGGTCACCGACGTCGAGGTGGCCGACCGGCTCGGCGCCGTATCCGAGGCTCGGCTGGCGCTGCAGGCCGAACGCGATCGCGTCGTGGCCGAACTCGAGGCACTGGCGGTCGAGGTGGGGCTCATCGCGCGGATCGACCTCGCGGATCTGCGGTATCTCACCCCGAACAAGATCGAGGCCGAGATCTCCTACGAACAGCAGCTGGTCCTGCACGACGAGGGACTCACCGAGGACGAGCGATCCGCGCGCCTGGCCGCGATCGACGATCTGCACGCACGGGCCGACCGGTATCGGGATCTGGTCCGGCAGGAGGTCATCACCTCCGAGCAACTCGGAGAGATCGGCGGGCTGGCCTACGCGCTGGATCCCGGCCTGCATCCCGGCGCGATTCAGCTCACCCCGTACGAAGGCGGGAGCACTGGAAAGAACGTCGTCGATATCGCGGTCCTCGTGCCGGGGGAGCCGCCGAGGCTGCTGGTGGTCGAAGCGAAGGGAGTCGGTTCGACACTGGGCGGCTCGCGGATCGCCGACGCGCAGCAGGGTTCGCCGGAGTATCTGCGCCGCACCCTGGCCATGGACCGGAATCTGGCGACCCTGCTGACCGAGACCCCAGCACAGATGCGGGCGCGCGGTATCGATCCCGGCAGCGATACCGGGCGGGCGCTGGCCCGGGCCCGCGACGAACTGCTCACCGCACATCACAACGGCACCCTGGAAGTCGAATACCACCAGGTCCGGACCGCGGCCGACGGCGATATCACGGTCCGCCGGTTCGACCTCGAGCGCGACGGTGTCCCGGTCCGCGTCGATGTCATCGGCGAAATCCGCTCCGACGCGTCGACCGGTTCCGTCGACCGGGGCCGTGTGCCCGGCGCCGGCGATACGAGCCCCATCCCGAAAATCGGGGATACGCAACCGATTCCGCGGGTCGACGATCAGACCGGGCCGATACCGCGGGCCGACGACGACACCGGGCCGATTCCACGAGTCGACGACACCCCGTCGCCCGGAGCGAACGACGACACCGGCCCGATTCCACGGGTCGATGACACCGGGCCGGTTCCGGTTCCCCCCTCGGACGCCGAAGTCCTCGGCGCCCCGGAACACGACTCGTGGTCGGATCTCAACTCCGAGGAGGTCGGCGAGCGGCTGCGCGACGAACTGCGCGCCCTCACCGGTAATCCGCGGTTCCGGGTCTACGGGTTCGACCGTCCGGAGGTGCACCCGGAGGTCGCGCGCGAGTACGCGCGAGCGCTGGTCGATATGTTCACCTCCCACCCTGCCGCGCAGCTGAACGCAGTGGGCTTCCGGGAGATGAAACCGGGCGTGTTCGGCCATACCCGCTGGGTGCTCGACAACGGCGTGCGGCGCGCGGACGCGATCGAGTTCAACCCGGACATGGCCCGCAATCCGGCGGCCGTGCGGCGCGGCACCGACTACAACGCCGATAGCGGCTGGTTTCCGGAAGTGGTGCGGGACCGTCCCGCTTATGCGCGGGCCGTGCACGAATTCGGGCATGTCCTCGACGCGCTCGGCGGGCACCGCGCGCGCGAGGATGCCAACGGCGCCCTGATGCGGCGCTTCTTCGAACTGCATCCGGATGCCACCGGCCTGGACGACTATTTCACCTGGCTGCGTGAATCGCTGAGCGGGTACAGCTTCCATCGGGACGGCCCGCAGCTGAACCCGGCGGAGGCGCTGGCGGAGGCGTTCCTGGCGGTCTCGCTCGGCCGGCCCGACCCTGACGGGTGGCCCGCCCACGACCAGGACTCGCCGGCCGGGATCCTCCACGACCTGCTGCTCCGGTCGGCCGGTGTCGAACCGCCGCGGGCGGATTTCGGCTGGTTCACCGACACCACGCTCGGAGAACCGCCGCCTGGTACGGAGGGCATGCTCCCACCCGGAACCGGCGGGTGGGATGCTGGAACGTACCGGGACGGTTCTCCCGATGGTGCGGGCGACCCGACTCCCGAAGACGGCCGGCCGGACGCCGCCGACCGGGATGCATTGGATCTGACGCGTTCGCCGGACGGCGAACTGCACGGCTGGCGATATGCCCATGATGCCGACGCCGCCCAGGTGCGGGAACTGCTGTCGCACAGTCGAGTGGGACGTGAAGCGCTGCGGGTTCTGCGGGAGGCCGGGGCGACGATCCGGTTCGAGGAGCCGGGAGCGGATCCGAGCCGCGCGGACGAATTCAACGGCCGGACGATGGAGGTGTTCATCGGGGCGAACGGCCGCAGCCAGGTCGGCCGGGCGGCGGCGGTGATTCGTGCGGCGGTACTCGCGGAGGCGGTAGTGCAGGGCCGGGTGGAGATCACCCCGCCCGGAGTCCGCGCGCTCGAGGGATCCGACCCCGCGGCGGCCCGGGCGCGGGTGGAGGCCGAGGCGTTCGGCAGGCAGGCCGAATTCCATCGGGAGATGAGCCGGGCCGGATACGAGCCGGCGGCACCGGGTGTCGCCGATCCGGTGGCGGCCGCACTTCGCCGCGAACTGGAGAACGCGTACCTGGCCGCGTATGACGCCGCCGTCCGATACGCCACCGACGGTGTCCCCTACGACCCCAACGCCGCATCCCTGCATCGGTTCGCGGCCGCCGAGGCCGCGACGGCACTCCTGTCGAATCCGCTGTTCGACTCCTCGGACCTACCGGCGCCCGGCCCGGCGCGGCCGGACGGAGCCGACGCGACGCAGGTCAGGGCGCCGAAGCCGGTGGGTATGGACGAATACATCCCGTCGTCACGCAGCGCGGCGCGCGAGGTCGAGAGGCTTGTCCGGGAACAGGCCGGTATGGCGCGCGAGCTCCGCGGCATCGAAGACGCCTGGGATCGGGCGGCCCAGCGGCTGCGTGCGGAACTCGGTCTGCCTCCTGCTCTCGAAAATGGCACCCGTAGTGCGGTTCTCGACGATCTGGCCATGCGGGCGAGGCTGTCGTCGAACCCCCGCGTCGCCGCCGATATCCGGTTGCTCACCGGGCTGTCCGACGAGCGCACCCGAGTGAGCGGAGTACGAGACGGTCTGCTCGAGCAGATCAGGACGGCAGTCGCCCGGGATATCCCCGGTGCCACCACTCGGGTCGACGGCGCCGGACCGGAGCGGATCCGGATCCATATCGACGATTCCGGGGTGGTGTCGGTCGGCCGCGAGACCGGTTCCGTCCGCGGCGATCAGCCGCCTCCCGGACCGGATACTTCTCCGTCGCCTCGCGGCAAGGCCGGTACAAACCCGGACGAACTCGCACAAGCGTTGGAGACGGCCAGGAGAAAAGCCTTCTCCGAGCTGCACGAAGCCGGTTCCCGCTCGGGGTCCTTCGGCACCGAGGGCTGGACGAAGCGAACCCTCGACCGGCACGGTGTCGAGATCGTATTCGGCGCCGAGCCGGAGGCGGGCGCGCATCGGGTACCGGGCACCCGCACCCGCCTCGGTATCGATGCGGGCTACGACCCGGTGACCCGCACCCTCACCCTGGATCCCGGTGACACTCCCGCCGAGCATGCGCGTCAGCTCGTCTACGCGGCGCGGATGGCCGATCAGTTCGCGGAGGTGGACTCCGCCGCCGAGCGGTTGAACCTGCCGCGGGACGAGTACTGCGCGCTGATGCTGGACCGGGTCGCGGAAGCGTACGCGCTGGCCTTCCGGGATCTGATCGACGTCCGGGTCCAGCGACCGAAACCGGGTCCGGGCGATCCCTTGGCCGGTATCTACGCGGACGCTTTCATCCAGGGATACCAGACCGCGAAATCCGCCTACGGTTCCCGCAAGATGCTCGGCGGCGAAGCGGGCTGGTTCTACTCGGCGGGACATCGGGCCGGGTTCCGTGCGGTGCGGGCCCATCTGGATGGTCAGGGTCCGCTGGTCGATGGGGTCCCGCTGGGTGAGCATTTCGCGGGAGTCTGGGACCGGGCGCATGGGATCTCGACGGCCGACGGCACCGAACCACCGAACCCGCAACGGATCCCGGAGGACACACCGGCGGACCGGCGGCGCCGGGCCCGCGGTCTGGCCGACGAGATCGAGGGCCTGCGGATCCTGCGTGACCTCGGTCGATACGTTCCGGAGGGGCCCGCGGAACAGGCCTACGGCAAGGCCTATGACAAGGAGCTCGCGCGCGCCCAGCGGCGCGCCGCCGGGGACGAGACACCGGAGCAGGCCGCGCGGGGCGCCGGAGTCGAGGCTCTGGAGCGTTATCTGCGCAAGACCGGCCTCGACGATGCCGAGATCGTCCAGGATGTCGTGCGCGCCATCGTCGACCGTGGCGGTGTGCCGTGGGGCAATCCCGAAGAGCTGTTCTTGCCGGGTAACCCCACTGCGGCGGATCGAGCGCGGAACTCGGCGCAGGAGGCCGATCCGGATATGCCCCGCCGGGCGGTCGACGCGGAGCTGGAACGCTTCGCTCCGCCCGAGCGGATGGGTGACCGGCCCCAGCGGCTCACCGACCGGGTGCTGCGGGTTCTGGACCCGCATCCGCGCCTGGTGATCTACGCCCGGCCCGGCGAACACGTGGATGCCCTGCACGAACTGGGCCTGCTGCACCCCGAGTACAGCGACGCACTCTGGAAACGTCCCTACGAGCTCGACTATCAGCAGGTCACGGCGGACGAAAACGGTGAACCGGTCGTCACGCCGGTCAACCGTGCCACGGCCGAAGGGCCCTACCGGAGCCGGGACTGGCTGAGCCGGCGGGACCAGATGCTCGCCCACTATCTGAGGTTCCGGTCCGAAGGGTTGACGGATCTGGGGCTCACCGACTGGTTGAAACAGCTCGGCCCCGAGGCCTTCTATACGAAAGCGGATCAGAAAGACACCCACCGGCCCCGGACTCCGGGCTCGCTCCGCGACGACTTCCTGTCCATCGGTCACGCCCGGGTCATGGCGGACGGCGATTCCCTCGGTCCGGCGCATCCGGCCCGGGTCGCCCACAATGTGCACACCCGGCAGGTTCCGGTGGGCTCCGGCGGTCCCCGGCGTCCGGGCCATCACCGGCTGGAAGTCTTCCCGTTCGGCGCCGGACACCTGTCCGTGTACCTGGAACCGGACGGGCACGGCCGCTGGCGGGTGCCCCCGCCGCTCGGGATCGAAGGTAGCCAGAACACGCTCTCCCGGTACTTCCGGGGAATGACCGCGGATACACCCGAGGCCCTGGTCAAGCGAATCGCGGGCATCCTGAACGACCCCACCGCCGCCCTCACCGCGGAGGGCAGGCCCCGCGGGCGGATGGGCCGGCTCCTGGACCGGATGCCCTTCGGTGGGGACAGACAGAACGAGAACCGGTTGCCCCCGGGAGACCGGGACGGCGGCCGCACCGACGCACCGGACTTCCTCGGAGCCGGGGACGGACAGGCTCGGCCGGCCGGGGAGGCGCCGGATCCGGTGGCGGATGCCGAACTGCTGCACGTGCCCACCGACGAATGGTCCGATCTCGAACCGGTCGAGGTGGGCCTGCGGCTGCGCGAGGTGATGCGGGATCTGGCCCATGACCCCGGGTTCGAGGTGTACGGGTTCGGATTGCCGGACCTGAATCCGACCGTCGTTCAGGATTTCGCGCGTTCCGTGGTCGAGATGTACCGGCGGTATCCCCGAGTCGATCTGCGCAGCGTCGGTATCGCGGATCTCAATGGCGCGATCGCCTTGACCAAACCGGTCACGGATCCGACGACCAAGGTCGCCCGCGCCGATACGATCGCCCTCGGATCCGAATACGCGCGCAGCCCCGAAACTCTCGTGCGCACCATCCGGGACCGGATCGACGAGGGAAACTACAACGACCACTACCTGCTGCGGCCGCTCTACGGTGTCGTCGCCCACGAGTTCGGGCACGGACTCGACTATGCGGGCCGGCGCGATGCCCAGCGGATCGTCGAGAGTGCCCTGCTGCGCTACTACGCGGAGGAGGTCGGCGGGCCGGCGCGGGGATTCCCGGATTGGATGCGCCGCGAGCTGGCCGGATACAGCTTCCGGTCCGATGGATCGCTGTCCGAGGCCGAATCGCTGGCCGAGGCTTTTGCCGAGGTCGAACTGACGCGACTGCTGCCCGAGTCGCAGCGCCCGGAGGTTCCGGAGGTGCGGCGGCTGCTGCACGACCTGCTGCTCGCCCCGCTCGCGGACACCTCGGTACCGGAGGGCTCGGGTCGTCAGCGATCCGCCGGCGACCCCGCCGGGCGGTATCGGCCGCCCGCCGGCGATCGGGCCGGGCGCGGGACCGATCCGCCGGACTTCATGGGGACCGACGACCCCGCCGGCTCCGATACCGATCCGCTCCGCGCACCGGATTCCGACGAATGGTCGGGTCTCGGCCTGGCGGAAATCGGGGACAAACTTCGCGACCATGTTCGTGCGGTGACCGGGAACCCGGATTTCGAGGTACACGGTTTCGGCTGGACACCCGCGCCCGATTCCAGGCCGCATCGATGGATGGAGGGTTATCCTTCCAGCCCGCCGGATTCGGTGGGTACCGCTCAGGTGCGCGAGTTCGCGCGCGCGGTAGCGGATTTGACGGCGCGTCATCCCGGGGTGGCGTTGCGCGGTGTGGAGATACTCCCGGGATCGCCACATGAGGCCCGGTCGATCGCCACGGTCGACGGGACGCTCCGGTTGCGCTCCGGCCGAGCCGGCTCCGATGACCGGGCCGACCCGCGTTCGACCTACCGGCATACCGCGCGGGCGTTCGCCGGAATGATCAATCGAACGACCGGCAGGTTCGCCGAGGGTTCGGTCGTGGAAGCCCTCGCTCAGCACTACTCGTACAACAGGCTGGGTGACCAGCACCGGCTGGCCTTCCTCGACTGGATGAGCAACACGCTGGACGTTTTCGACACGTCCAGTGTCAGGCGCCGGAGGTCCTCCTGGGAGCCGGATACGATCCTGGCCGACGCGTTTGCCGAGGTCGTTGTTCGCGGCCGGGACCGGGCAGCCGAGCATTTCGTTCTTCTCCACGACCTGCTCGTGGCCCAGGACGGTGTCGAGGCACGTGCCGCCGGCTTCGATCCCGACGTCAACCTGAGTCGTGTGGTCATGGTGGAGCACCCCGAATGGGTGCTGGGCGCACCGAGCAACGACGAGTGGTCCGCACTCACACCCGTGGAGGTGGCGGACAAACTGCAGGCCGAGCTGCGGGAGACGCTGGGCAATCCGGATCTGACCGTATTCGGATTCGACAGTGACGGACTACATCCGGTTGTCGTGCGCGAGATCGCGCGCGGCCTGACCGATATGGCCCGGCTGTATCCGATGGCGGATATCGACAGCATCGGGTTCGGGTACGGCTACCATTTGGCGCTCACGGTGCCCGGTCCGGACGCCGGCGACGGTATGCGGCGTTCGGCAGTCATCACGTTCGACGACCAGGCAGCGCAGGATATCGGCGAGTTCGCGATGCCGCCGATATCCACCGAGTACTACCATGCGCCGCACTCGGGTGCGCGGATCCGGCCGGCCTACACGAACGCGGTACAGCAGTGGGCGCGAGCACTGGACATCACCGGCCGGGAATCGGTGCATACGCTGGTCGACAATGCGCTGCGAGTGCACTATTCCGGCCGCAATCTCGGGGACGCGGGCGACGAGGGCTACCTGAATTGGCTGAGATCGGAGTTCAGCGGGCAGGCCTTCGAGACCAGCAACGGAGAACTGGACCACCCGTGGGCGTTGGCGGAGGCGTTCGATCAGGTCGTGACCGGTGGCCGGGACGTGGCAGGCCCGCATATGGTCCGGCTGCACGACATGCTGGTCCGGGCGGCGGACCGGAACTCGCCGAGCGCGACGGTCGGACGGTTCCTGGACCAGATCCGGTTCGCGAACGTCGGGCTGGAAACCGCCGCGTACGAGGCGATGTGGCGAGTGCTGGACAAGCCCGCACCGGTTCCCCCGCAACTGGGTGAAGCGCCACCGGCCGAGCCTGCGCCGGACCCGGATTACGGCACCCCGCCCGAGAACGGGCCGGTCGTGGACGACACCGGGCCGCAAGACGTTCCGGACTACGGCACCCGGCCGGAGGAAACGCTGCGCACGGACGATATGCGCGACGATCCCGGCGACAGAACCCCGCCGGACGGACAGGGCCCCGATCCCGGGGACAGGGGCCGGATGGCGGTGGACGATCCGGTGCCGGACGACGGCGGCGACGGTCCGCAAGACCGTGGACCGGAGCTCTCCGATACCGAACTGCTCGGCGCACCGGATACCGACGAATGGTCGGATCTGAGCCCGGAAGAGGTCGGGGAGAAGCTGCGCGACCAGATGCGGGAAGTGACCGGGAACCCCGAATTCCGGGTGTTCGGGTTCGATCTCCCCGATCTGAACCCCGACGTGGTGCGCGAATACGCCCGGGCGATCACCGATATGTACCGCGACTTCCCGCAGGCCGATATCCGCGCGATCGGTATCGGGAACCGGCGCGAGGGTGTGCTCGCCGACGCCGGTCCCGCCCTGGACCGCGACACCGGCACCATCTACACCGAGGACATCACTCTCAACTACCGGCACGCGACCGGTGCCGGCGACTTCGTCGGACAGGTTCGCCAGGGGGTGGACAACCACCAGTTCTCCCCGACCATGCTGCGGCGGCCGGTGTACGCGATGGCCGTACACGAATACGGTCACGCCCTCGACTACGCGGGCGGGTTGCGGGCGAGCAGAACCGCGGAACGGCATCTGCTGTTGCGCGCCGGCGAGGTTCCCGACGGCAATTTCGGGGAATGGTTGCGGCAGCTCAGCGGCTACAGCCTCGACGACGAAGGCATGTTGCGCGGTCACGAGGCGGTGCCCGAGGCGTTCGCCGAATACGTCATGGGCGGTGCCGATCGGGCGTCGCGCGACCGTGCGGCCATCGCTCCGATCCGGGAGCTGTACGAGCTGCTCATCCGGCACGCCGACGAGGCGACCCGCCCCGCCGGCCCCGCCCCCGACGGAACCCGCAATGCCATGGACGCCGGACGCAGGCCCGGTGACGAGGACCCGGCCCGCGACGGACCCGACGCGAGTGCGGCCGGCGGCGCGAAGAAACCCCCGGCCGGGCCGCCGGATTCCGCGGCGCCCCCGTCCGATCCGGACGGCGAGAAGTCCGGGAACCAGGACCCGGGCGACCGGGACGGGCCGATCGACCCCGATGCGATCATCCCGCCGCTGGAGATCGATATCGACGGCGAGCGCATCGCGTTCGACCTGGTGCCCGACGGCCCGGACCGCTGGCAGCTGGTACCGCGGGGTGAACTGCCCTCCGCGAACCCGGAGCGACTGGCCGCGCTGCGCCGGGAGCTGGAGGCGATCCGGCGGATGTGGCCGTACCGGGAGGTGCAGGTCAAGTACCCGTCCGGGTCCGGCTGGGACAGCCGCGGGCAGGCGGCGATCGCCGACGGAGTCGCCGGTATCCCGGATGTGGTGAACCCGGCTCCGCCGCAGCCGCCGGCCACCCCGCCGCCGGACCCGGACCAACCGGTGATCGGTCCCGCCCCGGAATCCGGTCCGCCCGATCCCACGCTGCTGCGGATCGCCCAGCAGATGCCGGTGTGGATCAGCAATCGCGAACACATCCCGCTCTTCGGCCGGCTGTCGGCGCGGATGCGCGATACCGCCGGCGAATTCCTCCCGCTGCACCCGGGCGACGGCGCGGAATACCAGCCGTGGCTCACCGACGGCACGCTCGGCGCCGCCCGCGACCAGCTGCTCGCCGATCTGGATTCGCGGCGGATCACCCCCGCGGCGGCCCTGCGGGATCTGCTGACGGTGGCCGGCCGCCTCGACGCCGAGCCCGGGCAGCAGCAGCGGATTCTCGGCGAACTGCGCGATCGTGGCGTGATCTCCGACGACGAAGCCGAGGCGCTGACCGACGCGCTGGCCGAGGAGCGGGATCTGCGGGGCGCGGAGCTGCCGGTCGGCCCGCCGGTCGACGGTGAGAGTCTGCTGGACGCGGCCCGGCGGCTACTCGATATCGAGCTGCCTGACGACAGCCCGGAAACGCTGGCCCGGGTCATCGACGAACAGCAGTACCGGGTGGCTCGCGCCACCGGCGCCATCGAGGGTCTGGCCGGTGCGGTCCGGCGGTACCTCATCGAACAGCACCTTCCGTACACCACGCTGGACGCACCGCCGGCGGCCGATACCGAACGGGGACTGCCGCACTCGGGTGCACCGGACGAGGTGGCGGGACCGCGGCGCCCTTCCGAGGAAGAGCCCGGAGATCCCGACTTCTTCGACGATGATCTCGACGACACCGGCCCGCGGCCGCGCCCCGGCCGGTTCGCCGACCCCGACCCGGCCGGACGGCCGGTTCCGTTCCTCGACGAGGTCAGCTTCATCGACCAGAACCCGATGGGCCGGTTCCTGCTCGAGATACTCGCCGCCTTCGGTCACGAGCCGGGCCTGCTCGGCCTGCTGCCGGTGGAGAACGGCGCGGATCAGGTCCCGATGTGGGGCGACGGCTACGAACTGGGCCGGGACCAGGGGCTGCGCCGCTTCTTCGAGAACGCGCTGCGGCGCGATCAGATCCGGGACGAGCTGGCGAGCTGGGCCGCCATGCGGGACCTGTCGCTCGAGGATCTGCTGAACGACCCGGAGAGCCTGCTCGACCGGTTGCGGGCCGAGAATGTGGCCCGATCGCGGCGGGTCGCCGAATTCGTCGATCTGGCCAGGCGCACCCTGCCCGACCCGGAACTCGGTGATCCGGTGGGCGATCTGCTGGGCCGGCAGATCGTGCGGGTACCGGGTGGGGACGGGCAACCGGACCGGCTGGTCGTGGTGGACGGACCGCGCTATCGCGATCAGGTCCTGGCCGACGCCCTCGCCGCCGATCGCGCACTGCAGCGCCGGCTCGACACCGGGGAACTGGTTCTCGACTACCGGACCGCCCGGCAGGACTGGACCGGCGATACCGTTCTCGATCCCGCGCCGATTCCCCCGATGCGGTATCTGCGGGAAACGATCCTCGGCCGCGAACTCGAGGTGCTGCTGGTCCGCGACGAGAACGGTTCGTGGCGGCAGGTCATCGGCTCGCCGGAGGACCATCGGGCCGCGCTCGGCGATCCGCCGCCGCGGCCGCTGCCGCAGGTGGCCGCCGATATCGTCGATGTGCTGCGCGAACTCGGCTTCGGCCCCGGCGACGTAGTGCCCGAGAACGTCCACCGGGTCGTCGCCGATCTGCTGCTGGACAACGCGGTCCGGGCGGTGCAGCTGGAGGCACTCGCCGATTTCATCCGCTCGGCCACCGATATCGAGCTCTTCAACGAACTCACCGATGCGCGCAGCCATCTCGCGACGCGCTTGGGTCTCGACCTCGCACCGGACCCGGACGCCCCGGAACGTGCGCTGACGCCGAAAACCCTCGCGGATGGCCTGGCCGACCGCGCGCGGCGCCGCGCGCTGCGTGCTCAGCGCTTCGCCGATCTCGCCGATTACGCGAAACGGCTCCGCGAGATCGACGCGGCCGCGGTCGACGCGGCACGTGACCGGCTGGCCCGGCGATTGGTCTCCGAAGAGCTGGGGCAGAAGATGTCCAGTCGGCGGGCCGCCGAGCGGGCCGGGGTCCATCGCCGGATCGCGGCCCTGCTGCCGCCCGGATACGTCGACGGGCCGAACGGTCGCCGGGTGTTCGCGGTGGATCCCGGCGGGCTGGATCCGAAGAAGCTGTTCCAGGTGATCCGGCGGCTCGAACGCGACGGCCGGGGCGACCTGGTGCGCGAAGCTCTCGGCGAATTCGCGCAAGCCTTGTTCGATATCGACCCCTTCGCCGACGTCCCCCGCGGTGACCGCGCCGCCGACCCGCGTGTCGCCGACGGGCGGTTCCCCATGCACGACCGCGAGGCGATGCGCGGGTTGCGTGACCTGATCGCCGAAGCCGTCCGGACCTTCGGCGCCGACGATTTCGCGCGGGCGGTCGCCGACGCCGCCGCGCGACCAGACAGCCATCGGATTCCCGACGACGACCCGGGCCGGCGGCCCACCGCGAACCGGGACTGGGCGCGACTGGTCGGTGTCGACCTCACCGATGCCGACGACGCGACCTTCGTCAAGATCTACGAGGCCTATCGCGACGGCCGAATCGAGAATCACGAAGGACTGAATCCCCGGGAACTCGCCGCCGAACTCGACCGGCTGCGCCGAGAGGTTCGCGACCGGGCGGAGCGGATCAAATCCCTCGCGCGGCTGTTCGACGAATTCGCGCGCGCCGGGCGGCCCGGCGTTCCGCCCGCCGAGAACGGGCAGCTGGAGAACGGAGCCGGGGATCCGGCGGCGCCCGGGGGGCCGCCGCATACCGGACCCGGAGACGGCGCAGAGTCTCCGCTCGGACCGCCACTCGCGCCGGGTGACGGGGATACCGGTGACGGGCGAGAGGCCCCCGCCGCACCCGCCGAACAAGGGACGTCACCCGGGGATCCGGGCCCGGAGACCGGCGACAGCGGAGACGGCAGCGGAAAACCGCCCGGCCCGCCACCGGCCTCACCGGACGACCCCGGCGATACCGATCCCGCGCTGCCGGATTCGCATGCGGAACTCATGGACTGGATCGAGCTGCGCCGGGCCGAGATCGCCGTCGACGCCGCGCGTGACGAATTGGCGTGGGCGCGCCGTCAAGCGACCGACCGGCCCGGCGACGAATTACTGCGGTTCCGCGCCGAACAGGCGGAGCGGCAACTCGGTTACGCCCGCGAACGCCTCGACCGGCTCCGGCTCACCCAGGTGGATCGGGCCGCGTGGAGAGCGCGGATGGACGCCGGCAGCGCGCGGTTCCTGGCCGATATGGAACCGGACAACTGGCTCGCCGGCCAGCGCGCCGAACTGGCCGAATGGGTCGCGCGGATGGCCGCGGACCGGGCCCGCTGGTGGCAGGAGATGCTGGGCGGTCCCGGCGGCGACGACAACCCGCCCGGCCCCCCGCCCGGCGATTCGGGCCCGGACTCCGATTCCGGGCCCCGGCCCGCCGGCCCGAAGCCGGATTCCGGCCCCGAGGGCAGTCCGAAATCGGAGCCGGCCGAAGCGGGCGATACGAGCGACCCGGTCGCCGATCCCGCACCCGAAGGGCCCGAACCCGAAGACAAGGGCGGTAAGCCCGAGCTCGAGGGTGAGCAGCCGCCGGTTGAGGGTGAGCAGCCGCCGGTTGAGGGTGAGCAGCCGCCGGTTGAGGGTGAGCAGCCGCCGGTTGAGGGTGAGGAGAACGAGCGCGGTTCCCGGCCGCACGAACTGCTCGCCGATGCTCTGGTCGACGCGGTCGCGCGATGCGATGAACTGCGGGCCCGGATCGACGAACTCGCCGCTGCGCTGCGCACACGGGTGGACGACGGCGCATTCGCCGACGACCGGATCGCGGAGACCCTGCGCGATCTGCGCGCCCGCGACCTGGATACCGCGGACCGCGGGCTGGTCGACCGGATCGGTGACCTCGCGCCCCGCCTCCTGCACGCTCAGGAGGAGGTACGCCGGATCACCGGCCGGATCGAATACGACCGGCTCGCCGGGGAGCGGCAGGGCGTCACCCGGGAACGGGAATTCTTGCGGGCCAAGATCACCGACCGGGCCCGTAATCTTCGCCTGCCGGACCCGGCCGGCTGGGCCGATCTCGGGCCGGATGCGCGGGAGCAGATCATTCTGCGCCTCGACCAGGAGGCCGGCTACGACTCGGTCGAGGTCGGTGCCGGGATCGATGAGGTGCCGTCGCGCGTCCGCAACCCGGTCGGCGAACAGGAACGGCAGCATCGCCGGGAGCTGATCCGCAAACTGATCGCCCAGACCGCGGAGTTCGACGAACTCGGCTCCCGCCTGCGGGAACTGGACCGCCGGATCGCGGGAATGGAAAAGGATCAGAAGTTCCTCGACCGGCCCCGCCCCGCCGAAGTGACCGCCGAACTGGAGCGGCTCGCGCGCGAACGAGCGGCCGAACTCCAGCGGATCAAACCACGCCGGGCCATGCGCGACGATCTGGCCCGCCGGCTCGGGCGGGTGGACGACAACGACGACCCGGACGCGTTGCTGGGGCCCGGGGAACTGGACGCGGCGCTGCGGGACCTGCGCGAGCGCGCGTTCCAGGATTTCCGCGCGGGCAACCTGCGGCCCTCGCAGTACCAGCGGCGGCTGCTGCGGATCGACGCCTTGGCCGACGCGGCCCAGGACGTGAACGAGGCCCATCATCGGATCGGCCGGCTACAGGACGAAATGGCCCGGGTGGCCGGTGTCTGGCGGGGTCTCGTGGAGGCCGAAGGCGGCCGGATGGTCACCGATCGAGTCGGTGTCGTGGAGGGTGACGAGCCCCGGATCATCGTGTTCGGTCCGCGCCCGGATCCGGAGAACCCGCGAGCCGATCACGACGCCGCACTCGACCACGCGCTCCGCGAAAGCCTCGCCGCCGCACAGGCCATGGTGCGCCCCGAGACCACCGTCGAGTACCGGCGGGTGCTCGCCGGCCGGGAGGACAACTGGCGGGTCGAGGAGATGGACCCGCCGGAGGTCGAGCGGATGAGCACCAGCTGGGTAGCCGGCCGCCGCCTCGATATGACGCGCTGGCGCGACGACGCCGGCGGGTGGCATCCGGTCGACCCCACCCGCCCGGGATGGCAGACCCGCCGCGACGACCCGGAGCCGGAGGACGAGTTCCGGAAGAAGTTCAGTCGGAAGGACCTGCCCGACGGCGTGAGCGGGTGGGCCAGCGAGGATGTCGTCAACGATATCGTCCTGCCCACCGAGAACGTGCCGGCCGGGAAGGTCCCGGAGAGCACGTTGCCGGTGAACGCACCCATGGCGCCGACCCAGTACAACTCCTCGGGCGTCGACCCGAAGGATCTGTACAGCCAGCACTGGGGCGCCGATGCCTACAACGTGATGCGGTTGCTGCTCATGGCCGCACAGGTGCCCAAACATCCGGCCGTGAAGGCATGGATCCAGCGGCATCCGGAGATCGGGCGCTGGGTGGAGGCGCGACCGTGGCTGCAGAAGCTGCCGCCGTTCGGGACGGTCTTCCGCGGGTACGAATGGTTCGCGCCCCCGGACACCGATGTGCAACCCATGCACCGCCGTTGGCAGGTGAGCGATCACGTTCCGCCCGTCGCGATGAACGAAATCCCGGCCGGGCTGCGCCAGGAGTGGGAACGGGAGGCCGGGCAATGGGCCGAAGTGCAGCGGTGGGCCGACCGGGAATACGACCGGTTCCTCGGGGACGACACCGATCTGGATCGGATCGCCGAGGGACTCGAAAGGTTCCGGGAGGATCAGCAGCGGGCGGCGGCCCGGGAATTCGTCGACCTGGTGCGCACGCGCCTGGTCGAGGAACTCGGCGGTATCGACCCGCTCGGTGATGTGCCGGCACAGCTCGCCGCGATCGAGGCCGCGATCGACCGGGTGGCCGACGAGGCCGGAGATCGGTTCGCCGACGACGACCCGGAGCTGGTGCGCAACACCGTCGAGCAGGTCCGGGAGATGCTGCTGGGCGTGGTCGACCCGGCCGAAATCGTGCCGGGCGCCGATCCGGACGAGATCGTGCGGGCCGTCGATCCGGACGAGATCGCCGAACAGCTGGTCGGCCGGATGCGCGACGGCGTACCGCGTTTCACCACTGCCGAGCTCGAGCAGATCAAGAACCACCTGATGGTGGACGAACACTGGGTGCGCGATGCCGGCGATCCCGGTGGCGAAATGGTCCGGCGGCCGATGGACCGCCTCGCCGATATCGCCGAAGCCTGGAACCGGTTGCGCGCCGGGAAACCGCTGCCCGCGGATCTGGTGCTCCTGCAGGACGCGCTGGCCGAGGCGCAGTACCTGGCCGACCACCCGGACGCCACCTGGCAGGCCGCGAACACCCACGCGATCGGCCAGGGATACCACTGGGATGCGCAACGCCCGCCGCTCACCGACTGGCGGGCGGGACGTCGCTACGCGCTGCCACCGCTGGAGCCCGACCCGGAGCACCAGCGGCCGGAGCGCCGTGAGCCGGGGGAGCTCCCGGAGACCGCGGATCCGCGGGCCGGCGACACCGTGGAGTTGCCTGCCGAAGTGCAGTCGGGTGACAACCTGGAACCACTACCGCCCGGCGAGCAACACGGGGACACACTGGAGTTGCCGGTCGGCGAGCAGCCTGGTGACACGCCGGAGTTGCCGGTCGGGGAGCAGCCCCGGGCGGGCGACGTCACCCCGCCCGACGGATCCGGCCCCGACAACGCCAACGGTCGGGATCCCGGCGACTCCGACGGTCAAGATCCCGGCGACCCCGATGGCCCGGCAGTCGGGGGCCCGGGTGGCGGGAAGCCTCCGTCCCGGCCGCCGGCACCCGCCGAGGGGGATCCGGAACCCCCGCAGGGCAACGGACCGCCGCCCCCCGGCGGCCCGGGCGGGCCAGATGATCCCGGTGGTCCGGGGGTGCCGTCCGAAGGCGATTCCCGCGCACCGGCCCATCATGACCCGCTGGATGACCTGGTCGCGTTCCTCCGCGACATGGCGGACTGGCCTGCGCAGCGCGCCGCCGATCCGCTGACCGGGGACCTCGCGGAGCACGCCCGCCGACTGGCCGGGCACCTCGGGCTCGCGGATGTTTTCGGTGAGCTGCGCGACCCGCTCGCCGCCCTGGCCGAGCTCGCCGAAATCGCCCGGGCCCGCGGTTTCCTCGACGATATCGACATCGACAACGGGTCGCGGATGCGGTACCCGGACGATTTCGCCGCGCTGTCCGCGCCGGAACGCTACGGCGACGAGCAGTACTGGCGACACGAAGCCGATCCGGAACTCGCGGCGGCGATGCGGGAGGAGCTGCTCCGTGCGGGGTTGCCGGTGGAAGATCCGCAGCTGCCCCCGGCGCAGGCGACCGCGGAACTGCCGTCCGCGCAGCCCGACGGCGGCCGGGCCGATGGCGCGGCGGATCCCGGTGGGCCGGAGGGCGCTCTCGTACGACCCGACGGCGCCGCGGTCCCCGATCACGGACATGAGGCGACCCCTGGGGACCCCGCGCCGCGGGTGGAAACCGTGGGGGAGACCCGCGACCGGCTGGCCCGCCGGTTCGGGGCCGATGACGCCGCGCTCGGCCCGGACAACCTCGGCAATACGATCTCCGACCACCGCTACCGCATCCTCCTGCGTGCCGCCATGGTGGAGGCGCTGGCCGCTGCCCATGGGCGGTGGGAAGCCGCGACCGACCCGGTAGATCGCGCTGCCCAGCGGCGCTCGCGAGAGGGGTGGGCGCGACTGCTGGGCATCGATCCGCGGATATTCGAGGGCGATCCGGCGGCGGCGCTGAACCGGGAGCGCGCCGGAGTCGTGCGCGCAGCCGATGAACTGGCCGCGCTCGCCGACGGCGCGGTGACAGCCCGGCAGCAGCCGGATTCCCGGGCGGTGAGTCCGGGAGAGACCCGCCGTTACAACGCGCTGGTCGAGGGCCAGCGGGTGCCGGTGCGGCTGGTCGCCGACGACGGCGAAGGCTGGCGAGTAGAAGAAGCCGAACGCGCGGATCCGCCCGCCGTTCCCGATGAGCCCGCCGCCCCCGCCCGCCGCACACCGCTGCTGCGCCGGATCTGGGAATGGCTGCGTGATACCGGATATACCGGCGATACACCGAAATACCCGTCCGGCTCCGGTATCGACAGCGCCGGACAGTCGCTGCTCGGCGACGAGGCCGGATTGCCGCTGCGCAAAACCGAGGATCCGACTCCCGGTGTCCCGGGCGACGAATACGAGGTGCTGCAGACCAAATTCAACCCCGCGCGCATCCTCAAAGAGGGCGTCACCCTGTGGAAGAAACGCGAGCTACTGCCCTTCCTGCGGCGATTCACCGCCCGGGTGGCCGACCCGAGTACCGATACCGTGCCGCTGCTGGACGAGGCCGGTAACGAGTACCGGTATTGGCTCGACGAAGCCGACCCCGATCTGGTGCGCCGGGAACTGGGCGTCGAACTGGACGACCTGAAGGAACAGGCGCGACAGCAGGATCCGGCGCTGCCGCAGGCGCCGGAGACACGCGACCCCACCGCCGCTCTCCCGCCGGCCGAACCGGCCGGTGAGTTGGTTCCCCGGAGCGCGGGTGAAATATCGGGGTGGGTCGATGAATTGGCGGCCGCCGCCGCACTGCGTGACGAACAAGCGGCGGCACTGGCCGTGGCGGCGCGCGCGTTCGGAATCGATCTGGGCGACCCGACGCCCGAGAACGTCCGGCGGGTGCGCGAGCTGATCGAATACCAGCAGGCCCGGCGAATCGGCGCCCTCACCGGTCTCGCCGACGCCGCCCGCCGGTACAACGCCGAACACGCCGATATCCCGTACGGCGATCAGGCGACCTACTTCGACACCAACCCGCTGGCCAGGTTCCTGCGCGAGGTGGTGGACACCTATCGTGCGCCGCACCGGGCGCCGGAGTGGCTGCCCGAAGCACTGCGGCGGTCCTGGCCCGGCCCGGCCGACCTGCTCGGCTGGGAGGGCGTCAACAACGGTGGTGAGCCCAACCGTGAATGGGGCGATCTCTACGACAGCGACCAGCCGGGCCGCGACGATGGCCGCCGCGTCTACCTGGAGCGGGCCCTGCGCCGCGACCAGATTCGCGACGAACGCTCGGTATGGGCCCAGATTCTCGGCGATATCGATCTGAACGCCCTGGACGCGGACCAGCTCGCCGACACCCTCGCCGACCAGCTGTTCCGGATCCAGGAAGCCGCCCAGCGCGTCGAGGATTTCGGCCGGCAGGCCGGCGAATTCCTGCGCCGCGACGCCGAGGTCGATGAACTCGCCGGTCTCATCGGCGATATGGCCGCCCAGGAATGGGTTTTCGGTCAGGACGGGGTGATGTTCGGCGACCCGGCGGGTATCGGCCTGCTGCCCGCCGACCGCCCCGGCGGGCCGATGCGCCTGGTGGTGCTCGACGGCCATCTGGAACACGACCGGATACTGGCCGATGCGCTCGCCCGCTTCCCGGATCTCGCCGCCGCCGTGAACGACGGCACCCTGGAGGTGCGGTACAAGCTCACCCAGGTGCGACCGGGACGGCCGCTGCCCGAGGGCGGGTACGGACCGGAGCGGATCACCCTCGCCGACGCGGGCACCCCGCGAGTGCGGCATATCGACGCCGAGGTCGACGGGCGGCACGTCGATATGACCCTGATCGACGACAGCGACGGCTGGCGCGTGGTGCCGGACGATCCTGTCGAATCCGAAGCGGGTCCGCGTCCCGAACAGATGACGCGCGCCGAGATCGACGCCGCGATCGGCGAACTGCGGGAACGTCTCGGTATCGCCGACGAGGATCTGGCCGACCCGCACCGCCTCGCCGAAGAACTGTCGACGCTGCGCGACCAGAACGAGATCCGGGCCGCCCAACTCGAAGCGATCATGGACCATGCCCGTACCGCCTGGGATATCGACACCTATCACGCGGTCACCCGGGCGAGGGAGATCCTGGCGCATCGGCTCGACCCCGCCGATACCGTCCCGCTCACGCCCGCCGACGCGGCACGTATCCTGGCCGACCCCGCGACCCCCGGCGCGCGGCGGATCCAGCAGATCGACGGGATGCTCTCCTACGCGAAGGAACTGGCGGCGCTGGACCGTGCCGCGGTGGATGCCGCCACGGTACGGCTGCGCCGCCGCCTCGACGCACTCGACGAGGCCGTCCGGGTGACCGATGCCGCGGGAATCGACGAGGCCGTACGTTCCCTGGTGCACCGGCCGCATGCCCGGGCGGACCTCGCCGCCGCCCTGACGGAATTCCTGACCGCCCTCGGGCGGGTCGATATCTTCGACCCTGCGACCCACGGCGACCGGGCCGTGGATCCGCGGGTGGGTAGCGCGGAGATCCCGGTACACGAGAAGGCGGTCCGGCACCTGGTCGGTTTGATCGAGGACCTACGCCATCTCGCCGACGCCCCGCATCGGATGGGTCTGCTGGAAGCAGAATCCGATCTGCTGCCCGCCACCGAACTCGGTATCGGCCACGATTTCGCGCGCACGGTGGGCGTCGACGTACCGCCCGCCGACCTCGCCCGCTGGGACGACGTCCTGGACCGGCATCGCCGCGGCGAGATCGGCGACGACGATCCCGAGCCGGCCCGGGTGCGCGCGGAATTGCAGCGCTGGAACGAGGTCTACGAGAAATACCGGGACGGCCGGCTGGACCGGCACGAACGCCTGACTCCGGCCGAACTGGCCCAGGTGCAGGCCGAATTGCGCGACGAGGTCCAGCAGCGGGCCCGCGATATCGCCAGGCTGGCCGAACTCACCGACCACGCCGCGCACCTCGACGCCGACCGGCTGCGGGATGAACGGGAGCCGGAGCGCGATCGGGCCGCCGCGGAGGTCGAGCGCGCGCGGGCGGTACTGCCCCCGCCGCATCGGGATCTACCCGTGGGCCCGGAGGACCTGGCCTCGCACGAAGCACTGGACCGGCGGCTCGAGGAGTTGCGGGGCCGAACGATGCGGGTCGATGAACAGCAGTCCCGACTGCGGCGGATCGCGGAATTCGAGAGCGCCGCGCGCCGGGTGATCGATGCCGAGGCCGAACTGGACCGGATCGAGGCCGAACTCGAACAGGCAGCCCGAGGAGAACGCGTCCTCCCACCCGGCGAGCACGGCCGACAGGATCCCGACGCGGCGCGTGCCGGCCGGGGCCCGGAGGAGGACCTGGACGGGCGCAATCACTCCAGGCCCGAGGAGTCCGGGGGCCGGCGCCGGGAGTCGAATCCCGCGCACAACCAACCCGTGGAGGGCGGGCCCCTGGAAGTCGGACCGGCGGAAGGCCCACGGGCAGAGGGCGAATCTGCGGAAGGCGGACCTGCGGAGGGTGGACCTGCGGAAGGTGAACCCGCCCGGCCGACCGGAGAAGCCCCGAACACCGATCCCGCAGAGTCTTCCGGCGGAGACCCGGACCGTGGACCCGGGGGGCCGTCCGGTGATACTCCGGACGGTGGCGGCGCCGGACACGGCGGCGGACCCGACGCCCCCCGCGGACGAAACGGCCGCGGTGACTCCGGACGCGGTCCGGGCGCGAGCCGGGGCGCCGACGGCCACCCCGCGCCTCCGGCGGGCGGCGACCCGGCGGCCGCCCGGCGTATGGTGATGCCCCGCGGCTCGACTCTGCGGTCACATATCCCGCATCGACCCCATGAGTGGACGCCGGAGTTCCCGCCGCATTTCGAGAACAACCGCGAGCCGTGGCCGGCCCCGCTGCCCGATCTCCCCGAGCCTCCGAACCCGCCCGTGCCTCCGAATCCACCGGTACCGCCGGAACCTCCGAATCCGCCGGTGCCGCCGGTGCCGCCGAATCCGCCGAATCCGCCGAATCCGCCGGAACCTCCGGAACCTCCGGAACCGCCGGTGCCGCCGAATCCACCGGAACCGCCGGTGCCTCCGGAGCCGCCGGTGCCGCCGGTACCTCCGTTTCCGCCGGTGCCCCCGTTACCTCCGGCACCTCCGTTTCCCCCGGTGCCGCCGGTGCCGCCGGTACCTCCGTTTCCGCCGGTGCCCCCGTTACCTCCGGCACCTCCGTTTCCCCCGGAGCCGCCGGTTCCGCCCGCGCCCCCGGTGCCACCCGGCCCACCGGCCCCGCCCGGCTGGCCGGTACCTCCTGATGTGCCGGCCCCGCCCGGGTGGCCCCCCGTGCCCGGCCCACCGCCGGGATCGCCGTGGCCCCCGCCGCCGCAATTCCCCGGCTTCCCGGACCCCGGATTTCCCGATATCCCCGGACCACCGCAGGTACCGGGTCCGCCCCCAGCGGGGTATCCGAACCCGGAGCCCCCGCTGGATCCGTACCCCAGCGCCCCGGACCGGCCCGGACCGCCGGTGCCCACGGCGCCCCCGGATTTTCCGGGCGGCCCGCCGGGCAGCGATCCGGGCGTCCCCGGCCGACCCGGTCCCGGCGGACAGAACCCATCCGGCCCGGGCGGCCCCGGCGGACAGAGTCCACCTGGCGGTGCGATTCCTCCGGGTATGCCACCGCCGATGATGCCGCCACCCATCGGCGGTATGCCGCCGGGTGGTTCGCCGGATCGCCGGCGCCCGTACGGTGGTGCGCCGCCGGCCGGCGGTGCCGCCGTTCCGCATGGTGAAGGCGAGGACGGCGCCGGGACGACCCTGGTGGTGCGTCCCTTCGCCGGGTTCGGTGTGCCGTCGGAGTTCAACCCGGATACCGGTGCGCTGCAGGCCGCGCCGGCCAACCCGGGCCGGGTCGGTGGCCTCTACGGTGAGATCGCGGGCGTGCCCGCGGTGCTGTACCGCCGTAACGGTCGTCTGAGTCTGCGGATCGGCGTCCAGACGATCGACCTCGAGCAGCCGGTTATCGTCGAGTTGGACACCGTCGCCTATCGGACCACCCGTTTCGCTCTGGTCCAGGGCGGGCACCGGCTGGGTGAGCTGACCTATCGTTCACTTCCGGAGGAGCTCGACTTCGGCGCGTACCTGCGGGATGTGCTCGCCGATCCGGACCGGCGCGCGCAGGTATTCGCGGAGTGACCGGGTGAGCGCGCACCGGCGCGAGGGCGCGCGGAAAGATCAATGAGGAGTAGTCATGCGTATTGGACATCCGACCGACGACGAGCTGCGGGAGAACTTCGCCGAAATGCTCGAATCGGTCCGTAACGGGGGTGGTCTGCGGACCGAGACCGGCCTCGATATGACTACCGAGGACGCGCTGTGGGCGATCGCGCGGGCATATCCGGAGGTCACCGATGAGCTGGTGGCGGCGGCGCATACGGCGTTCACCGGCCAGCTCGATGGATCCAATGCCCGCAGGCAGCGGGAAGAGCTCGCCCGGCAGTTCGAGGAGATCCGCCGCTCGCACGGCGACCGATGACCGCCGCAGGAAAGTGCGTGACCCGGTTCGGCGGGGCGCCGGGACCGGCATGAGGAGAGTGTTCCCGCAGTGACCAGATCAGACGAGGCGCCCGGTGCGGCGCCGGCGGAACCCACGCCGCCGGATCGGGCGAACGGCCCCGTGGACCCGGCTGCCGACCGTGTGACCGCCCAGGCCGCGGATCCGCTCAGGTCCGAGTCCACCGATTCCGAGTCCACCACGTCCGGGCCTACGACTTCCGAGGTCTCCTCTTCCGAGGACGACCCGGATGTGGGCTTCACGCTGTCCCCGCCGGATCAGGAGCTGGATATCGCGGAGCGCGCCCGTGCTCTCATGCATCAGGTGGCCCGGGAGCTGGGGGCCGTGGCTCCCGAGGGATGGCAGCGCGTGGACGCTGTTTTCGCGTCCACGGTGGCCGCCGATGTCGGCTTCGCGCTCTATTCCGACGCCGAGCAGCGCGCCGTCCGCTGGAATCCGACACCGCAGGTGCTGGCGATGGTCCGGGAGCATCGGCAGCTGTCCGCGCGGCTCGGGGACGGGCCGTGGTGGCGGCTGCTGCTCAGTTTGACCAGCGAGGGGCAGATCGAGGTCGACTACGACTACGGGGACGAACCTTTTCCCGAGGACCAGCTGTTCGCGCCCGAGATCTACCGCGCCGACCTGGAGGCCTTTCCCCGCAGCACCCTGCCCGTATGGCTGGCCGCCTACGTCCGTCACGGTGATCGTCAGCAGCGTCCCCCGGCGGTCGCCGCGGCCCGTTCGCGGGCGGAACGAGCGGCCGGTATCGCGGCCTCGACGGTCGAGGGACTGCCGTCGCTACCGGTGACGGCGGCGCGCTGGGCGGTGCTGAGCGCCGCGTTCGTCGCGGCCGGATCCGAATGGGGGCCGCGCCTGACCCCGGCCGTGCGGTGGTTCGAGGGCGCCGGGCGCAGCGGGTGCACGCTCTACTCGCTGCCGGGCGGCCGGGCAGTGCTGTCCGGCGGGGTGTGGAACGCGCCGGAACTGGATGCCGCCTACAACCGGGAGGCCGCGCTGCCGGAACTGTTCCGGGGAGCACCGGAATGGGTCGCGGGTCCGGTTCTCAACCACCGGATCGGTACCGGGCAGCTCACCTTCTGCTACTGGTGGGACGGCGCACGGTGGTACCGGGGCGAATCCCCGCCCATATCCGAGATCGTCACCGCCGTCCCCGGTATCTGGGATCGCGAGACCGTGGTGCGGATCGTCGGCGGCCTGGTCGATCCGGATCCGGACGATGAACAGCGCGCGGCGGTCGAGGCGCTGGTGTCCGCGGCCGAGACCGGAGCGGTTACCCGCGCCGCGCTGGCGGCCGCGTTCCCGGCGGCCGGCGATTCCGAACTCGATACCGCCGCCCATCAACTCGTGATGGGCGGTGTCACCGCGCCCGAACCGCTGCCGGCGCAGGCGGCCGTCGATCGGGTGGCCGGGTATCTCACCGCCGGCGGTGAGGATCTGTCGGGCTACCCCGTCGAGCAGTTGCGCGCGGAACGGGTGAGCGCGGGCTGGATGGTCTACGTGCCGGTGGAGCCGGGTGAGATCGCGGTCGGCCGTGCCATTTTCTATCTGGCCGACGACGGGGTCCTGGAACGGTCGTCGTCCTCGGTGGCCCCGTCCCGGTACATCCCGGAATTCGAGCGCCGGTTCCGCACCCGCAACCGGGCGATGGTCTAGCCGGACAGCGCCTTCGGTGCCGAGCGGAACGGGTACCAGTGCAGGGCCGAGTGGGACCGGTGCCCGTTCACCCGCTGGTACCTTCTATATGAGAAGGATTCGGTTCGCGTTCAGCCGGCGGTGGGGGCTGTGTAAGTCCCGGCTGAGAAATTCGTTGGGACTCGTGCCATCGGCGAGGAGGAGGGTCGTGAGCGTATGGGTCACTTCTCGCCGAGTCGTACGGTGATAGGCGGTCGCCGCAGGGCGAACGCGTATCCGACGGATCGGGCGGGAATCCGGTCATCTGTTCGGTTGTGTGGTCCGGGGGTGGGAGTCCCGGGATCGGACGATCGAATCGTAATCCGCCGGACCCCTGCACTTCTCGAAGAGGGCCTCCCACCGCTGGAGACGCTCGGCACGCGAACCATCGATTTGGCGGGAGTGTGAGGTATGGCCGACGATCCGTGGGGCGCCCTCAGAGGGCAGGCGGCGAGCGGCGGATTCGTTTTCGCCGAAGGGATAGCGGGTGAGGCCGCGGATCTGTGCGCGGACCTCATGAGCATCCTCAACGTCGTCAAGGAGATCGCGGGTTTCACGAAACCGGTCCCGGAGTTCGGTGATTTCGACGGCGCCCAGCGTCTGCGTACCAAGCTCGACGAAGTGGCCGGGGATTTCGCCGACGACGTGATGCCCAAGCATCGCGAGCACATCACGGCCCTCGGTGAAGCCTTCGTCCTGGCCGGCAAGCTGTATCAGGAGACGGATCAGGACGCGGCGGGTGAATTCCAGCGACGGGTCCGGGCGAGTTCGGCGGGTGGACTGGTCGAGGACGCCTTCGGTCACTACGACTCCACCGACGGATTCGTCGACGACACCTACACCAAGCGGCCCGATCTGGGGAACTTCAGTGAAGAGGGTAATACGTACACTCTTCCGGCCGGTCTGTCCGGGCTCAAAGGAAGTCCGGGTGCGCTCGCGTTCTCGGCGTCGGTACCGCCGGCCGAAGGTCTGGCGTATCCGGATTTCTACTACCTGGGAATCGACCTCTCCGGCAAACCTTCGCAGGTCGAGGACAAGGCGACCTACTGGTACCGGACCCAGGTGCAGATGGATACCGGAATCACCAATTTCGGTGAAGGAATGCGCGGACTGTTCGAATCGGGTCGATGGGAGGGTACCGGGGCCGGGGGCGCCCGGGACGCGGTCAACAGGTATATCTCCGCCGGTGAGGGTCTCGTCACCGGAATGGGGCAGATGGCCGAGAACCTGATGCATATGGCGCAGTGGATCATGGGCACCGCGGTGGGAATGCCCTCCAAGCTGTACGCGACCGCGATCTCGGAGGAGGGCGAGAACAGCATCGCCCGGTACGAGGCCGAAGCGGAAGCCCACTACAACGCGTGGTACAAGCCCGGAGTCGAACTCACTGCGGGCGTGCTACCGAAATTCCTGCCCCCCGGCGAAACACCGGCACAGCCGAACGACGAGAACAACAACGGCGGTAACAACGGCGGGGGAAACGGCGGCGGTGGTGGCGGGGGCGGTGGTGGCGGCAGCACGCCCGCCGGCCTGGAGCAACAGCAGGCCGCGTTGCAGGGTATCGAAGAGCAGCGCGCGGAACTCATGGCCGCGCAACAGGAACTGGAGACCCAGGCGCAACAGCAGCAGGCCGCCCTCCAGCAACAGCAGCAGGCGCTCGAACAGCAACCGGGAGCTCAGCCGTTGCTTCAGGCCGCCCAGCAAGGACTGCAGCAACTGGGTCAGATGGGTCAGCAGCTGTCCCAGGCGGCGCAGCAGGCGTTGCAGCAGGCCGGGATCACCGGGCTGCCCGGTATGCCGGCACTGCAGGATGCCGTGAAGAACTATCAGTCCGCGCTGCAGAAGGCCGGTAAATTGCCTTCCGGCCTGGGCGGCAGCAGCGGTGCGGGTGCCGGGGGTGGTGGCGCGCCCGGCGGCGCGAAATCCCCTCCTGTGCCGAATGTGGAGAAGGCGGCCAAGCTGTTCCCCCGGGCCTCGCTCGCGACCTCGACCGGGCAGTTGACGGGGGTATCCGCGGCCCCCGCGGGGCAGGGTATGCCGATGGGCGGTATGCCGATGGGTGGCGGCGGCGCCGGCGGCGGCGCTCAGGGCGGCCAGCAGAAGGACCACAAGCGCGCCGACTACCTCGATTCCACCGAATGGCTCGAGGAGGGAATCGGAGAGCCCTCCATCGTCGCGAAGCCGGTGGTGGATCAGTGACTTCCGCGCGCCGGCAATGGAGCTTCACCGATGTGGAATTCCACGTGCTGTGGTCGGACCGGACCGGTGGACGGCTGCCCTTCCCGCTGCGGTTCACGGCACGCACGCGGGACGCCGACCGTTGGGAGGCGGACGTCATACGCACCCGCTCCGAACTACGCGAGCGGTTGGGTACCTCCTTCGATCAGGTGCTGGCCGCGCTGATCGCACCGGATATCCGGATCTCGGTCCACGGCAGCGATCACCGTAAACCCGAAGAACCCGAGAGTCTGATCCGGATGATGGGCGCGCGCCGAGGAACGCGGGGATACATCGTGCAGACGGTTCCCGGTGAGAACTTCTGGTACAGCAAGGGGTTCACCGTCCGTCAGTGCGACGCTGTGCGACTGGCCGACGAGATGACGGCGCTGATGCCGGAGGGAGAAATGGGCAAACAGGCCGAGATCGTGCTGCCCGCCGTCGGCGGCCCGGCCGGGCAGGATCGCCCCTCCGGCGGACCGAATGTCCGGGACACCTTCACCCTGACACCGCAACAGCGGGGCGCGGCCTTTCTCGCGGCCCCGGCTTCCTGCGTGGGCGCCGTCCAGATCGAGCAGGGTACGTCGATATACGGTCCGCGCGGGATCACCCGGTTCCGGTTGGATTGGCGTGATGTGGTGGACGACGGTCGATACGTCATTCGCGACAACGAACCTCCGGTCGCGGTGCCGGCGGACGCGAAAGTGCTGACCACGCTGATCAATGCGAAAGTCGCGCAGGTGGTCCGGGCGATCAAGGAGGAGAGGCAGCGCGGCTGACGCCGTGCCCGCGGCCCGGCGCTGCACGCGGAGATGACCACCGTGGTGGATCGCGAGGACAGGTGCCGAGCCGACCGAACGCTGGCACACTGTTAACAGAAGGGCAGCCGGGCAAGAAAACTCGGTCGAGGTAGATACGAACGCAGCACCGCCGCTGCGTGAATCGCCGACGATCAGGAGGTTCGGGGGTATGGGGGTTGTCGTCGACGCGCCGAAGCGCATTGCGCATGCGCCCGGACCGGGGGCATGCGAGAACTGTGAACAGGGTTCGGCCCGTTCGCTTCACTATTCGTTTGTGGAGTCCGGGGGTGGGAGTCCCGGGATTGGACCGACACAGCGTATATCTCCGTGCCGGGGCAGCGTGCGCTGGTCATCCCCAGTTTTGGGAAGGCGTCAGGGGCGGCGGCGATCACGGTGCATCCACGGACGGCCCGCAGGACGAACACCCGCCGATTACCTGGGGTTCACCTGCGCGAATGATACTGAGCCACGCGGTACTGCCGGTGCCGGACCGGCCGAGGGTGGACCTCATGGCGCGGAAATTCTTCCCGTCACCGCGATGGAATCCAGGAGGAAGACGATGAACACGCCCGCTGCGCCCGGTGACGATGAGTTCCCCACGGAGTTCACCGCTCACTCGCTGACCGGCTCCATCCGGGTACGCACCTCGGAAGGAGGTGTGCCGGTGGCGATTTCGGTGGAACCGGATCAACTACAGCGCGATCCGGACGCCCTGGCCGGGGAGATCCTGCGGCTGTGCAAGCAGTCGGCGGCGCGCGCGGGGCTCGCCCGGCGTAAACAGCTGGAAGAGGCCGGGTTCACCGAAGACATGCTGCGTATGGCCGGTCTGCCGACCGAGGTGGAGGTCGCGCGGCAGGAGATCGTCGAGGAGCAGGACTACGACACCGAACCCCCGAGCTGGCTGCGCTCGGTATAGGTGCGGGGAGGAAACGAGGCTGTCATGGTCGAGACGATGGACGAGCTCATGGCCCGGGTGCAGGAGCAGGTGTACCGGCTCACCGACCTGCACGAATCGATGGTCGGGATCGCGGTGACAGAGACGTCTCCCGATGGTGCCGTCACCGTGCAGGTGGACGGAAACGCGGCGCTTACCGGGCTGAGTTTCACGGCCGCGATCAACAAACTCAAACCGGCGGAATTCGAGAAGGTGCTGGTCGAGACCGCGCATGCGGCCGCGTACCAGGCCATCTCGCAGCGGGCGGATCTGGTCACCGCCTTCAATTCGGAAAGCACGAGGTAGTCACCGACTGTTCACCGCGTCGCGATCGCGGCCGTTGGTATCAGCTGGGTACCGTTGTTGACGAAACATTGTGGGATGTTTCGGGATTGGACACCAAATGAATCACGTTCACGCAGTTCCGGAAGCGATTGTCGGTTACGGTAACGCGTCCGCGGCGATGGCCACGGGCGTGGCGGCCGCCGCCGAAATCGATCAGGTCGCCACTGTCGCGGCGGCCGCGCCGGTCTTCGGATTGATCGGTCAAGAGTTACTTCTCGCGTTCGCCTACGCGCAGGCCAATCACCTCGCGTCGGTCGCCCAGCTCGCGGGGGTGCACGCCGGCACCGCGTTGACCGCTTACCAGGCGGCGGCAAGCTATGCGGGTACGGATGCGCTCAACGGGATGAACATCGGCACGGTGAACCGGCTGCCATGAGCACGGCACCAGCTTCCCCGTCACCGGGCGAGCAGCCGCCGCCACCTGGTGCCGACCCGCTGGATCCGACCGTCCTGGACCTGCTGCGAGGTAGTGCGCTGGCGCCGATGCTGGATATGCCGGTGAACGATATCCTCGCCAACCTGGGATTACCGGGTCTGCCGGAATTCCCGGCGTTCGGTCAGCTGCCGGGCATGCCGCCGCTGCCGACGATCGACCTGAGCGCGCTGATGCGTCCGCTCACCGATCTGGCTTCGGCGTTCGGCACCGGACAGTTCGCGCCGCCGGCGCTTCCGGCTCCGGCGGCCGCGGGCGATCCGGCGGCGGCCCCCGCGGCACCGCCGATCGATCCGATGCAGATGCTGTCTCAGGTCGGCACCGTGATGCAGTCGGTGTTGCAGGTCGCGCCCCAGGCATTGCAGACCGTGATGCAGCTGTGGCAGGGCATGGGGGCGATGGAGGCCGCGACCAAATCGGGGCAGGCCACCGCGGACGCGGGCAATCTGGAAGCGCAGAGCCTGCAGGAGAAGCAGCACCTGGGTGAGGGCGCCGTGACGGTTGGGACCGGCGCCGCGTTGATGACCGCGGTGATCAGTGCCTTCGCCGCCAAACTCGGACTCGCTCCGCTGTACTGCGCCACGCCGGGTGGGCAGGCGCTGCTGGTGGCGTTCGCGGTGGAGGCGGGATCCGAGGGCCTGGCGGTCACCGCCAAGACCAAGGGCGAGCTGGCCGTGGAGAGCGGCCTGATGGTGCAGGCCGGGCAGAAGGTACCGGTGACCAGCGCGCCGACCGGCGTGGACCCCAGCGAACAGCTCAACCAGCTCATGCAGGTCATGGGCATGGTCACCCCGCTGATCAGCAGTGTCGGTCAGGTCGCGGGGTCGATCGGCCAGGCAGTCGGCCAGTCGGGGCAGTCGCTGAGCCAGTTTGCGGCGCAACACACCAGGGACGGCGCCAAACCTGCCGGTATCGAGAACGGCTCCGGCGTGCCGGGCGAACCGGGCGAGAAGAAGGACATCTCCGCGGGCGGCGGTCTCGGTGGCGGTATGCCCGGGGTCGGTCTGGTCGGGGGCGGTGCACCCGCCGCGCTCAACGCCTTCCCCGGTTCCAAGATCGGCGCCCCCGGACCCCTCGGTGCGGTCGGCGCTCCCGGGGGACTGGGCAATTCGTCCAACTCGGTCGCGGGGATGTCGTCGGCCGCGAATTCGACGGGTGCCAGTTCGGGGGCGAGCAACAGTCCCGGCTATATGCCGATGGGTGCGGGAATGGGCGCCGCGGGAATGGCCCGCGACGGCGAATCGATCACCGACGGCTCGGCCCGGGGCCCCGTCTCGGCCGAATACGGCGACGAAGTGGTCGGGCGGATGGACGGCATCGCGGTGCCGGTGGTCGGGGCGGCGGATACGGATTCCGAACCTCCGCCGGACAAAGAACTCACGCTCTAGGCGAAGGCCGGCGATCAGCGCACAGGAGGGTTCCCATGGAAAACGAGATCGGTCAGGTATACAACGGCGTCCGGTTCGATCCGGACGCGGCCGGAAAGGCGTCGTCCGGGCTGGACACGCTGGCAGACCGGCTGGCCGCCGATCTGGCGGCGGCACAGGACGCACTGACGGTGCTCCCGGCGGGTATCGACGAGGTGTCCGGCCGGGCCGCGCAGACACAGAACGATGTGGCCGGCTCCTTTCTGACCAGTGCCCAGGCCAGCGTGCACGAGATTCGCAAACTGGCGGCCACGCTGCGGCTCAGCACGAACCAGTTCGGCGGTATGGAATCCGACAACGCGGTGGGCTTCGGCGGCCCGACCGGCTGACCGGCATCCACGGCATCGAATACCGGAGGGGGACACCCAGCGATGATCGAACCACCACAGCCCGGCTTCACCGGGGTGGTGTGGCCCGCGCGCCCGGCCGACCGGCTGGCCCGCGAGCTCACCACCGGCCCGGGTGGGGTCCCCATGGCCGAGGCCGTCGCGGCCTGGGCGCGGGTGGCCGCCTCCCTCGGTGCGGCCGTGGTGGAATACGAGAAAGCCGTGGCCGAGGTCCGCGGTGCCTGGGGGTCCGGCCGTAGCAACGAGGTACTGCAGCGGATTTCGACCCTGCGGGACTGGCTGATCGAGGCCACCGGGGCGGCGGCGGCGAACATGGCACGGTTCCAGGCGCAGGTCGCCGCCTACGAGGTGGCCCGGCTGGCCATGCCCGCCATCACCGATATCCAGCAGATCCAGCAGATACAGGAGATGCTGGAATCGATCGGCGGGTCGATGGGCGCGGTGATCAAGGCCGTCGCGGCCGACGCGGACAAGGATTCGGATATGGCCAAAGCGGTGGCCAGCCGGGTCATGGAGAACTACGAGAAGGCCACCGAACCGCTGGCCCTCGCGTGGCAGCAGACGCATCCTCCGATGATCGCGCCGGAAACCGCCCTGGCCGCCGAGAACTCGGCGGCGGTCGCCACCGAACCGCCGAAGCCGGCCGCCGCGCCGGTCGGCGGGATGGGGCCGATGCCGGGCGGGCTGTCCCTCCCGGGGACGGCGGCCCGGACGCTGACCGCCTACACCGCGCCCGCGTTCGGCAAAACCGCTGCGGTGCAAGAAGTCGTGCCGAACGCGACCTCGTCCGGCAATGTCGGCGCCGGCTCTCGCGCGCCGATCGCCCCGGGCATGATGGGCGGACACGGCGGTGGGGGCGGCGGTCAGGAGGGGTCCCGCTTTCCTCGTGCCTCGCTGCCCGGCGAGGACGAACAGTTCGCCGGCGCCGGCGAAATCCAGGCCGCTCCCGCGGTCCTGGGCGGCGTCGAAGCGGCCCAGACTGCTCCCGGTGTGCGCACCGGGGGAACGCCGGTGGGTGATCGCGGATGACGATGCTGACGAACGACGCCCTGCTCGCCGTCGCCGAACGGCTCCGGGTGCAGACCTTGCCACTGGTGTTGTCCGTGGGACCGCGCCAGGACTCCTACGACGAATGGATCGCGGCCCGGGATCGCGCGGTCGCCGACCTCACCGCGACCGGCGTGTTCGATACGGACGGCGACGTCGAGAGCGGACTGGCCGCAGCGCTTTTCGTGCTGTCGCAACCGGATCGGGAACTGGTGGCACGCCACTACTCGCCCGACGGCGCGGTCCGGGTGTGCGTGGGCTACCGCAACGAACTGCACGCCGCCGCCGTGCGGACCGGCGACGATTTCGATATCGCGCTGTGGTCGTGTGACGGGTCGCCGGCGGAACTGACCCGCGCGATTCTGGGCGCCCTCCCGGTGTGCGCACCCGCGGAGGTCGCCGGATTCAGCGCGCCGGCCGCGGAGCTCGCCGAGCGACTGGACGACGCCGAGGACGTCAGCGGCTACGTCGACGCGATGTACGCCTCGGGCGTCGCCGCCCGGGACGCCACGATCCTCGGCGCGGCGTTCGGCTCCTGCCATTCCTTCACCGAGATCGTGGCCTACGGCTACGAAGACGGGCAGTCGAACCGCGCCCCCGGGGCGGTCGCGGTGTACGACACCGAACGCGGGCGGCTCGTCGCCGCCCCCACGGTTTCGCCGGATCAACAGATCTGGTCCACGGTTACAACGGGCAGCGACTACCGGGTCGCCCAGGCGGTTGCCGCGTTGCTCGAAGGCCTGCCCGGGGGGAGGTGGCTGACCTCTTAGTTCCCGTGGTGACTACTCCACCGATCTCCTTCGCGCGAGATCCCGAGATCTCGTGCACAACAATCTCACGAAAGGATCCCAGTAATGGCGACACAGGGTGTTGATCTCGATCTCGAGCTGGTCAAGAAGGCCACCGGCGAGATGTACCAGGCCATCGAGAATCTGCGGATGTCGGTCAAGTCCGTGGACTCGGCGGGCGACGCGGCCCGTGCGGGCTGGAAGGGTGACGCGAACGCGTCGTTCGTCACCACCTCCCAGGCCTGGAGCGACGAGTCGGACCGGCTCAACCAGAAGCTCGACGAGCTGACCAAGGCCACCGAGGATGCCACCCAGACCATCCTGGGCATGGATGAGGACGCCTTCATCCCCGGCGGCGGCTACACCAGCCTCTGACCCGGCCCGGGCAGTACTTCCACCAATCCGCTCCACCGAGAAGGAAATGGGAACATGAGCGATATTTTGTACGACCGCCCCACCATGGAGGCGCTGTTCGATGCCCTGAACACCGAGGGCAGCAAGATCCAGGGTGAGATCGAGGCGCTGGCGACCGCCAAGGACAACTTCCTCAACGCCATGGCCAGCCAGGGTGCGCAGGAAGGCTTCCAGAGCGCGCACCAGTCCGTGAACACCGAGCTGGAGGACACCCTCCACAAGCTCGACCAGCTCGCCATCGCGGTCGAGAACGCGCTGCAGCGCGCGCTGCAGACCGATAAGAAGATCGGCGACGGCTTCGCCGCCTTCGCCTGATCCACCGCGCAGTACGCGCTGACGAGAACGGCCGGCCGGGTCGGATGAGGATCCGGCCGGCCGTTCCGCGTATCCGGGTCAGCGAGCGGCGAGGGATTCGCCGATGTAATGCATCTCTTCCCTGGTGGTGACCATATTGACGGTGGTGGTCACCGCGGGGGTGCGGATCGTGAGGCGGTTCGGCGCCGCCGGATCCTGGATCAGCGAGACGTCCGCCTCGATCGAACCGGCCGGCTCGTGCGGTTGCCGCACGTGCACGATGGTCGCGCCGCCGGCGTGCGAAACCGGCGGGACACCGTCGAATACGAGAACGGTGGTGCTCGGATAGGGCGCTGTCGGCATGGGCGGCGGACCGGGTGGATGGTAACTGGCGCCCGCGGCCCGGGGGGCGATGGTGAGAACCTGCGGGGCGTCCAGATTGCGTACCATCGTCTGCCACGCCTCCGGACGCGCGGTGTGCACGATGGCATGCGCGCCGAGGCCGGTGGCCCGCAGGATGACCTGCTGCGCCAGGTCCAGGGTGCCGATCACCTCGAGCTGACGGGTGCCCTCACCGATCAGCGGTACCGCGATACCCCGACCGCGATCGTCCGCGCCGATCAGCTGCCCGCACCCGGCGGTCGGGACCGTGAATTCGGTGAGCGCGGCCAGCGTGCCGCGATAGGCGACATCGCGCCCCCAGCGACCCGTATAGCCGACCGGCAGCGTATCGAGCAGGATGCGCAGCTGATTTCCATAGAGTTCGCGCAGGCCTTCCAGCGGTGGCTGTTCGGGCGGTTCGACGGTATCGAACCGGACCACCGCGTTCAGGACCACGGTATCGGCGAGTTCGGTATGCGGGTCCCCGCGATTGATACCGGGCCGCAGCCGCAGGGTGACCGTGGTGGACAGGCTGGGGACCGCCCAGATATCGGCCAGGCCGCGCGGGCCCACCATATCGGCGCCGATCTGATACTGCGCGAGGTAGCGGCCCTGGGATTCCAGCCACTGGGGTTCTTCGGTGATCTGCTCCACCGCGAACCCGTGGGTCAGTTCGCGTACCGCGGTGTTCATCTCCGTCGCGGTGAGCACCGAGGCGGCGATATCGTGCGCGGCCAGGCGGTTCGCGACCCGCCTGGTGGCGATGATGGCCGCCCGCAGTGCTCCGGTGCCGCCGCCGCCGCGATTGTCCACCGCCTCCGCGTTGGCCAGCGGATCCAACCGCAATACCAGCCAGCAGGTGCGATGCGCGATGGCCGGAAGTGGTCCGAGGATCCGGTCGTAGAGATGGGCGGCCACGCCGGTACCGGCGGTGCGGGCGCCGGTGCTCACCACGTCGATACCGGCCAGGGTCAGATCGAATTGATCGAGGCAGCGCGCGATCTCGGGCAGCGGGAGCAATTGTTCGGTATTCAGTGATCCGGGGCGCAGCAGGGTCAGAGTGTCCGGTGGGGGGTCGATTCGCAGCACGGTCAGCAGCAGATCCCCGTCCCAGCGCACTCCGTACCCGCCGCCCTCGGGCAGCGGAACGTCGAAGGCGGCGGCCTGTTCCAGGCGTTCGGCCGGGATGGTGCCGCGCCGGGAGAACGCTCCCGCGATCCGGGCCATGAGGGTCCGGCCGCCGATGGGCGCCAGGCAGATGAGTCCGGCCGCGACCCCGGCGCCCAGCGAATACCAGACCGAATCGGCGAATGCCAGCACGATCCACGCGATCGCTGCCGCGCACAAAATACCGGGAACGACAATTCGCAGCGGAAATATTCTGAACAGCCAGAATTCCGGATCCCGCAAAGTGTCGTACGCCGATGGGCGAATATTCTCCGAATTCTGAGAAACCGTCCGGTCCGGAATTTCTGGTTCCGGACCGCCGGCGTTCATCGTCTCGTTCACAGTTGTTCGTTCCTGCCTCGGCTGCGCTCGCTTATCGATGAGCCATCAGGGATTTCACCGATATGGGCCGACGTGACCGTCGGGAATTACGGTACCGTGTCGACAGAGATTGCGGTCGAGAGCGCGATGGAGTCCCCAGTGCCAGCACAGCTGACCACCCGTGCCCAGGTGAACGGGTACCGTTTCCTGCTTCGCCGTCTCGACCACGCCCTGGTGCGTCGCGATGTCCGCATGCTGCACGATCCGATGCGCTCCCAGATCCGGTCCCTGCTGGTCGGTTTGGTGCTGGGCATCCTGATCATCGCCGGTTGCGCGATTCTGGCGCTGCTGCGCCCGCAGGGTGCGATCGGTGACGCGCTCATCGTCTCCGGGAAATCGAGCGGGGCGCTGTATGTGGTCGTGAAGAAGGACGACGGTAGCCAGACCCTGCATCCGGTGCTGAACCTCGCGTCCGCGCGATTGATCACGGGCAGCAATGCCGAACCGCATGCGGTGAAGGACGACAAACTGGGCGCGCTGCCGCGCGGCCCGCTGCTCGGTATTCCCGGCGCGCCGAGCGCGCTCCCGGGCTCGGCGCAGGGCGGCGATTCGCATTGGTCGCTGTGCGAGACCATCGAGTTGTCCGCGGGTGGCAGCGCGGCCTCGGCCGTCGGCGCGACCACGACGATCGTCGCGGGCCGTCCGGAACTCGGTGGCCGGGTCCGCGCCGGCGGACCCGCCGAAGCCCTGCTGGTGACCCGCGATGACAAGACCTACCTGACCTACGACGGCAAACGCGCCGAGGTCGACCCGAAGGATTCGGTCATCTCGCGCGCCCTCGACCTACCGGCCCATCGGCCCCGCCCGGTCGGTACCGGCTTCCTGGGCGCCACCGCACAGGTCCCCGCCCTGAAGGCGCCGGCGATCGACCGGGCCGGCGAGCCCGGACCCGGCCCACTGGCGCAGGTTCCGATCGGCGGGATCATTTCGGTCACCGGAGTGCACGGCAGTACCGATCCCGAGATGTATGTGGTGCTTGCCGACGGCGTGCAACCCGTTTCGCCCTTCGCCGCCGAGGTGATCCGCTACGCCGACTCGCAGGATATGAGCGAGGTGAAGGTGATGCCGCCCGACGCGCTCGATGGGGTTGCCGTCGTGCACCGGCTGCCCATCGACGATTTCCCGGCAGCGATTCCGGAGATCGTCGACGCCGAGGACGCGCCGGTCACCTGTGTCGCCTGGGCGAAGTCACCGGGTACCGCCCCGGTGGAGGAAGGCGCCGGCGAGGGGCCGGAACAGCGCGCCTCGGTGGGACTGCTGCTCGGCACCACACTGCCGATTCCGGAGTCGGCGAAACCCGTGCGGCTGGCCACCGGCGACGGCAGCGGAGACCGCGTCGACGAGGTCTATCTCGATCCGGCGCACGGCGAATACGTCCAGATCACCGGGATGGAACCGGGTAGCCCGCGCCGGGGCAGCCTGTTCTACGTGGCCGATAACGGGGTCCGCTACGGCGTCCCCGATCCCGCCACCGCGAACGTTCTGGGGTTGGGCAAGACCCCGCATCTGGCGCCCTGGGCGATTATCGGTCAGCTGGTGCCCGGGCCGACACTGGAACCGCGCACGGCCCTGGTGAGTCACGATTCGCTGACCGAAGGCTGAGCCCGGCCCCAGGGCCGGGCAGCGGCTGCCATCGAGCCGAACCTAGTCGACCTCGGTCCACCCGATGTTCAGCGAGGCCAGGATGGTGGCCAGCGCGAGCCGCATATCCGGTTCCTCGATACGCCGGAGGGCCGATTCGTCGATATCGGCGAGATCCAGCGATTCGTCGTTGGCCAGCCGGAATTCGCGCTCCTCCTCGGCCGCCTCGATGACGTTGCGGATGAAGCGGCCGTTGCCCGCGAGATCGACACCGCGGCGCGCCTGCCCGCTCTGGTCGGTGCTCTCCATGGCGTAGAGCCGATCGCAGGCCTGGACCAGGACCTTGAGCGCTTCGTCGGCGAGATCGGAATCCCGCTTCGTCGCGATCACCTCGCCGATACGACCGAGTTCGGTCGCGCTGTAGGACGGGAACTGCAGGCGTTTGGAGAAGCGGGAGGCCAGACCGTCGTTCGCGGCCAGCAGCCGGTCGATCTCGCCGTCGTAGCCGGCGATGATCACGACCAGGCGGTCGCGGTCGTTCTCCATCCGGGCCAGCAGCGTATCGACCGCTTCACGGCCGAACGCGTCGCCGCCGGAGAGTCCGGTCTGGATCAGGGTGTAGGCCTCGTCGATGAAGAGCACGCCGTCCATGGCGCTGTCGATGAGTTTGTTGGTTTTGATGGCGGTGCTGCCCAGATGCTGGCCGACGAAATCGGCGCGCTTGGCCTCGATCATCTTCTCGGTCTGTAGCAGTCCGAGACCGCAGTAGATCTTGGCGACCACACGCGCGATGGTGGTCTTACCCGTCCCCGGCGGACCGGTGAAGACCAGATGCTGGCCGCGCGGCACACTGGCCATCCCCTTCTCGGCGCGGATCTTGGCGAGCTGGGCGGTCGACTGCAGTTTGGCGACCTGGTTCTTCACCGAGGCCAGGCCGATCTGGGAATCCAGTTCCGCGCGGGCCTCGGCCAAGGTCTCCTTGGCGCGGTCGGCGACCTCGGCCCGGTTCATCTGCTCCATCGTCGGGGAGGAGGCGGGATCCCATTTATCGGTGCGGGCGGCGATGACCTCACCGTTGGTGATCGTGATCCGGTAGGTCCGGTCGCGCATCGCCGAGGAATTGGCCACGAAATCGGGTGCCTGCGAATACACCTTCTCGAAGAGTGCCTGCGCCTCCTCCTCGTTCCCGGTTTCGCGCAGGCAGAGGCCGCGGCAGAACATGGCGGTCGAACGTGCGGCCGGGATCGGGCCCGTTTCGGCGGCCTGCATCCGGCGAATCGATTCGGCGAACAGGCCCAGCTGAGCGCAGGCCGTCCCGACCATGACATGCGCGCCCGCGGCGAGGTACGGATCGTCCCAGTCTGCGGAACCGGCCAGCACCGACATGACATCCGGCCAGCGCTGGGTGGTGTAGTGCAGCACACCGCGCACATAGGCGGCTATCCGGTTGTCGGCCGTATGTTCGGCGTCGGCGGCCTGCCGGCTCCGATGGAACTCGTCCAACTGGTCCAGCACCCGTTCGGCTTCGCCGAAATCCTTGTCTCCGATGAGCTGCGCGGCCCAGGCCAGCGAGATCTCGCTCTTCCCCGACAGCGGGTAGTCGATGTAGAGGCCCGGCTGGAAGCGGCCGGCGAGCTCCCGGGGCCGCAGGCCCACCCGCCGTTGTTCGCGGTAGAGCGTGCCGTCGCAGGTCTTGTGCAGATTGAAGAGCACCTCTTTGGTGAGCTCACCGGCCGCGGCCCGGCCCAGCCAGGCATCGCACATGCCCGGGTCCCACTCGGTCGCGCGCTGGAAGGCCAGCTTGGCGTACTCGAGATCCCGGGTCGACTCCTGTCCTTCGATGGACAGACCGAGCGAGAGAACTCCGGCGTCGAATGCGCGTTGAGCTTGGCGGTTGCCGGTCATTGCAGTCGCTCCCCGAATTCTTGTATAGGCGTGAAGAGAACGTTTATCTGGATACCAGACTACCGATCGCGCGCGCCCCGGCGCTCCGTTACATTAGGTTCAGTTGCCGGGAGGACGCAACGTGAAGTCATCCAGCCGAGAGTGCCCGACCAGTGCCGAAGTTGCTCATACCGAACATGTTCCGCGGCGCGGCGTCGACCGGAATGCGAAATATGGATGGCAGATAAATGAATTGTCAATGGCTGAGGCGTAAATTGTTGATCGGTTTGTGGGTGGGGAGATGAGTACAGTGGTCGAAGCGCCGAGCGCCACCCGCGCGCAGGAGCCGGAACTGAGCAGGGTTTCGGTCATCGGGGGCAATACTCAGGTCGATGTGGGGCTGCCGGCCACGGTGCCGATCGCGAGCTTCATCGGCGACCTGGTGGCTCTCATCGAATCGCGGAACCCGGCTACGCCGGAATCCGAGGAGGATTCGGCCCCACTCGGCGCCCAGCACTGGACGCTGGCCAGGCTCGGGCGCGAGGCGATCGCGCCGAGCCGCACGCTCAACGAGGCCGAGGTCTACGACGGTGAACTCCTGGTGCTGCGCTCGGTCAGCGCCAAGGAGGCGCCGGCGCTGTTCGACGATGTGATCGATGCGGTATCCCGGCTCACCGCGGAGGAATTCACCGGCTGGTCCGAAACCGCGGCGCGCTGGATGGGACTGGTCGCCTCGGCGCTCACCGTACTCACCACCCTGGTCGTGCTGGTCTTCGCCCGGGGTAACGGCGACCCGCTGCTGCCCGGTGTGGTGCTGCTGGCCTGCGGGGTGGCGGCACTGGTCGCCGCGGGGATCACCGCGCGGCGGTACCGCGACGAACTCACCGCCTCGTGGTTGTCCGCGGACGGGCTGATGCTGCTGTTCGGCGGTGCCGCGCTGGTGGTACCGGGCACCCTGGGCAGTCCGCACCTGCTGCTGGGCAGTTCGGTCGTGCTGGTGGCCGCGGTCCTGGGTCACCGGCTCACCGGCGTCGGCACCACATTGTTCTCCGGCGCGGCGGCGGCCGCGCTGATTGCCCTGGTCACGTCGGTGATCTACCTGATCTGGCATCCGGGGCTGCCCAAGGTCGGCGCCGGGCTCCTGGTCGTGGGGATCATGCTGCTGTCGTCAGTGCCGCGGCTGGCGGCACTCCTGGCCCGGCTGCCGGTTCCGCCGGTACCGACCGCCGGCGCCGCGATCGATCCCGCCGATCACGAGCCGCGGCCGACCATCGAGGGCATCGGCGCCATCGGCGCGACCGCGTTGCCGTCGGCGGCGGGACTCGGTGAACGGGCGCGCGCGGCGAACCGGTTCCAGACCGGCCTCATCGCCGCGTGCGCCGCGAGCGCGGTCATCGGGGCGTTCGGGGTCGCCGATCCGCTGGGTCCCTACCGGTGGCAGGGGATCACCCTGGCGGTGATCACCGCGATCATCCTCGCGCTGCGCGGCCGGTCGTTCGCCGATATCGGGCAGGCGGCCGCCCTGATCGGCGGCGCCTGCCTCATCTTCGTCTCGCTGATCGTCGGATTGTCCTTCGGAGACGAAGATCTCGTCCTGCTCTGTGCCGGAATCCTGCTCGCGTTCACCCTCGGGGTGATCGTCTTCGGGGTGGTCGGCACGCATCTCGAAGTGACCCCGGTGGTACGGCGCGGGATCGAGCTTTTCGAGTACGGGCTCATCATGGCGGTGATCCCGCTGGTGCTCTGGATGATGGGGATCTACGGCATGGCCAGGAACCTGAGTATATGAGTTCGCGGCCCCTGCGCCGTGGGCTGCGGCGAATCACCTGCGCCGTCACCGCGCTCGGTGCGGGTGCGGTGCTGGCGATCGCACCCGCGGCGGCTGTTCCACCGCCCGGGGTCGACCCGGGCGCGCTCGGCGCCGCACTGGCGATCAGCGGGCGGCCTGCGCCGCTGGAACCCACCGAACAGAGCGCCGTCTGTGCCGAACCACTGCTCAACGGTGCGCCGCCGAGCGCGCCCCCGATGTCGCAGCAGGTGTTGGATCTGCCGGCGGCCTGGCAGTTCGGCCGGGGTGCCGGGCAGAAGGTCGCGGTGATCGATACCGGGGTGAACCGCCATCCGCGGCTGCCGCGGCTACAAGCGGGCGGGGACTACGTTTCCGATACCGACGGAACGGTCGACTGCGACGGGCACGGCACCCTGGTCGCCGGCATCATCGGTGCCCAGCCGAGTCCGGACGACGCCTTCGTCGGCGTCGCCCCCGACGCCGAGATTCTGACCATCCGCCAGCTGAGCCTGGCGTACGAGAAGAAGGACAACAACAACCGCGATGCCCCCGGCAAGATCAGCCCCGAGGGTTACGGCAGTGTGCTGACCCTCGCGGGGGCGGTGGTCCGGGCCGTGGACATGGGCGCCACGGTGATCAACATCTCCGAGGTCGCCTGTACCCAGGCCGGTCTCGACACCGCCGACGGCGCGCTGGGCGCCGCGGTCAAATACGCCTACGACCGGAACGTGGTGGTCGTCGCCGCGGCGGGCAACCTGCAGAGCGACGGTGCCTGTAAGGATCAGAACTCCGGATCGGGCTGGGAGTCGGTGGCCACCGTCGCCAGCCCGGCGTGGTTCTCGCCGTACGTCCTCGCGGTCGGCTCGGTGGACCCGACCGGCCAGGTCTCCGAGCTGTCGCTGCACGGTCCATGGGTCCAGGTCGCCGCCATCGGCCGCGAGATCGTGTCGCTGGACAGCAAACCCGGCGGCACGGGGCTGGTGGACGGCGTCCAGACCAGCGACGGTATCCGCTCGGTGGAGGGCACGAGTTTCGCCGCGCCCTATGTGGCGGGCCTGGCGGCGCTGGTCCGTTCGCGTTTCCCCCAACTCACCGCCGGACAGGTGATGGACCGGATCACCCGGACCGCGCACGGCCCGGGCACCGGCCGCGACGACCGGATCGGTCACGGCCTGATCGATCCGCTGGCCGCTCTCACCGCCGAACTCCCGGCCGAGCCGGTCGCGGTCGGTGCGGCGGACGCCGCCCCGATCGCGGCGCCGGTGTATCCGCCGGGGCCCGATCGGCGGCAGCGCTGGATCGCGATCACCGGCTCCGCGCTGTGCCTGTCCGGGCTGGCCCTGGGCGCCGCGCTGGCCTATCCGTTCCGCCGCCCGCGTCGTGAACTGGATCTGGAATTGGACCCCTAGCGTCCCGGTACCGCCCGCACGCCGCCGATCGAAGAAGGAACCATGGCTACCGAAGGCTTTGTCCGCCGGCCCCGGATCGCACCGCCGCGCGCTCCCGGCGGGGAGGTTGCGCTGACGGCGCCACCCGAGGTACCGCGGGCCATCCCGGCGCCGCTGATGATGAAGATCATGCCGGTGGTGATGGTGATCGCCGTGATCGGCATGATCGCCATGATGGCGATGATGGGCCGCAATATGCTGGCCAATCCGTTCATGATGATGTTCCCGATGATGATGATCATGTCGATGGTCGGCATGATGGCCGGGTACCGCGGCGGCGGGGGTAAACGCGCGGTCGAGTTGAACGAGGAACGCAAGGACTACTTCCGGTACCTCGACCAGGTACGTCGCGATGTGCGTCGTACCGGTGGCAAACAACTCGAATCGCTGGGCTGGAGCCATCCCGAGCCCGCCGACCTGTCCTCGCTCATCGGTACCCGCCGGATGTGGGAACGCCGCCCCAACGACCCCGACTTCGGGCATGTGCGGGTCGGGGAGGGCAGTCACCGGCTGGCCACCAAACTGGCCCGGCCGGAGACGGGTCCGCTGGAGGATCTGGAACCGGTGTCGACCGTGGCGCTGCGCCGGTTCGTACGGACGCATTCGGTGGTGCACCGGTTGCCGACCGCGGTCTCGTTGCGCGCGTTCCCGGCCATCAACATCGGCGGCGATCCGGACGAGGCGCGGACCCTGGTGCGCTCGATGATCATGGAGCTGGCGACCTTCCACGGTCCGGATCATCTGTCCGTCGCCGTGGTCTGCAGCGATCCCGACTCACCGGTGTGGTCGTGGGCGAAATGGCTGCCCCACCTGCAGCACGTCGTCCAGCGCGACGGTATGGGCTCGGTGCGGATGATGTACCAGTCGCTGGGGGAGCTGGAGACGGCGCTGTCGGGTGAGTTGCTGGAACGCGGCCGGTTCATGCGTAACCCGCAACCCACTCAGGGCCGGGTACATCTGGTGATCGTCATCGACGACGGTTACGTCAACGGCAACGAGCGCCTGGTGGCCGAATCCGGCCTGGACTCGGTGACCGTCCTGGATCTGACGGCCCCGGAGAACGGACTGGCAGCCCGCCGTGGCCTGCAGCTCGTCTGCTCGAACGGCGAGGTATCGGCCAAAAGTGCCGCCGGGGTGGAGCGATTCGCGACCGCCGATGCGGTGGGTATCGCGGAGGCGGAAGCGTTCGCCCGTGCCCTCGCCCGGTACCGGCTCGCCACCGCGGCGCAGATCGTGAGCCTGGGGGAGGGCACCACCTCCGATCCGGGGCTGATGGCCCTGCTCAAGATCCCCGACGCCGCTCAGATCGATCCGGCCCGGGTCTGGCGCCCGCGGACCGCCCGGGAAAGGCTGCGGGTGCCGATCGGAATCACGCCGGACGGGTCGCCGGTGGAGATCGATATCAAGGAGTCGGCGGAGAACGGTATGGGCCCGCACGGCCTGTGCATCGGCGCGACCGGTTCGGGAAAGTCGGAATTCCTTCGTACCCTGGTTCTTTCACTGGTCACCACCCATTCACCGGATGCGTTGAACCTGGTGCTGGTCGACTTCAAGGGCGGTGCGACATTCCTCGGTCTCGATCCGCTGCCCCATGTCGCGGCGGTGATCACCAACCTGGAGGACGAGCTCTCGCTGGTCGACCGCATGAAGGACGCGCTGGCCGGTGAGATGAACCGCCGTCAGGAGCTGCTGCGCTCGGCCGGTAACTACGCCAACGTCAACGACTACGAGAAGGCGCGGGCCGCCGGTGTCCCGCTGGATCCGTTGCCCGCCCTGTTCGTCGTGGTGGACGAGTTCTCCGAACTGCTGTCGCAGAAACCGGATTTCGCGGAACTGTTCGTGATGATCGGCCGGCTCGGCCGGTCGCTGCACGTTCATCTGCTGCTCGCCTCGCAGCGGCTGGAGGAGAACAAGCTGCGCGGTCTGGAGTCGCATCTGTCCTACCGGATCGGTTTGCGGACGTTCTCCGCCAACGAATCCCGCGCGGTACTGGGTATCACCGATGCCTATCATCTGCCGAGCGTGCCCGGTTCCGGCTACTTGAAGAGCGACGCATCGGATCCGTTGCGGTTCAACGCCAGTTATGTGTCCGGGTCCTACGAGGCGCCGCAGGGCACCGACACCGAGGACGGCAGCCCGATCGCCCGGCAGCGGCCGGCGCTGTTCACCGCCGCACCGGTGGATATCCCCGAATCGGCCGATACCGAGGACAACGAACCGGAGGAGGCCGCCGCCGCCCTCAACCCGCTGCTCGAACTCCCGCCGCCGCCGGCGTCGGTGGCCGCGGCGGCGCACCTCGACGGCGAGGGGGTGCCGGATTCACTGCTCGACGTGGTGGTGAAGCGACTCACCGGACACGGCAGGCCGGCGCACGAGGTCTGGTTGCCGCCGTTGGAGGAATCGCCGACAGTCGATATGTTGCTACCGGAACCGGATTGGCGCTCCCCGGTCAACCGGCACGGCCAGCTGTGGATGCCGATCGGTGTGATCGACAAACCGTACGAGCAGCGTCGCGATGTGCTCACCATCAACCTGGCCGGCGCGCAGGGCCATGTCGCGGTGGTGGGCGGTCCGCAGTCCGGTAAGTCGACCGCGCTGCGCGCGATCATCATGGCCGCCGCCGCCACCCATACTCCCGAACAGGTGCAGGTCTTCTGCCTCGATTTCGGTGGCGGCAGTATGGCCGGTCTGGTGGGAATGCCGCATGTCGGTTCGGTGGCCGGCCGTCTCGACGGCGACCGGGTGCGCCGGACCATCGCCGAACTCACCACCCTGATGCGCCAGCGTGAGGAACGTTTCGCCCAGCAGGGCATCGAGTCGATGGCCGAGTACCGGCGCCGCAAATTCGCCGCGTTGCAGCAGGGCATCGCCGATCCCTTTCCCGAGGACCCCTTCGGTGATGTGTTCCTGGTGATCGACGGCTGGATGGCGATCCGGGAGGAGTTCGAAGTCCTCGAAGGGCAGATCAACGCCATGGCCGGACAGGGTCTTTCGTTCGGCATCCATCTCCTGATAGGCGCCTCGCGCTGGGCCGAGATCCGGCCGGTGGTCAAGGACCAGATCGGAACCCGGATCGAATTGCGGCTGGGCGACCCGACGGATTCGGAGATGGGCCGCCGGGTTGCGCACCAGGTGCCGATGGGCCGGCCCGGACGCGGCCTCACCGCCGACCACCTGCATATGCTCATCGCGCTGCCCCGCCTGGATTCGAACTCGAATCCAGGCGATCTGGCCGAGGGGGTTTCGCGGGCCCGCACCGAGCTGGTGCAGCTGTACCCGAACCGGCGCGCGCCCGAGGTCCGGATGCTCCCGCTGAAGTTCGAGCGGGTGGATCTGCTGGAGCAGGCACGGGCCCGGGGGATCGAGACGAGCGCCACCAAGGTGGTGATCGGTCTCGGGGAATCCGAATTGCAGCCACTGGTCATGGATTTCAACGCCGAACCGCATTTCATGGCGTTCGCCGATGTCGAAAGCGGCAAGACCACGCTGTTACGCAATATCGTCATGGGTATCACCGAGAACTCGACCTCCGAGCAGGCACGCGTGATCATGGTGGACTACCGCCGGACCATGCTCGGGGTACTCGAGGGCGATCAGCTCGCCGGCTACTCCACGTCGTCGCAGACCTGTGCGCCGATGATCAAGGAAGTCGCGTCGTACCTGGCCAAGCGCATCCCCGGATCGGATATCACGCCCCAGCAGCTGCGGGAACGCAGCTGGTGGACCGGACCGGAGATCTATATCGTCGTCGACGACTACGATATGGTCGCCGCCGGCAGCGCCAATCCGTTCCAGCCGTTGCTCGAATTCCTGCCGCAGGCGCGCGATATCGGTATGCATCTGGTGGTGGCGCGGCGGATCGGCGGTGTATCGCGGGCGCTCTTCGACCCGATTCTGGGGACCATGAAGAACATGTCGGTGGAGACGTTGATCATGAGCGGCTCCAAGGACGAGGGCAAACTCATCGGCGATGTCCGTCCCACCAAACTACCGCCGGGCCGCGGCACCCTGGTTTCCCGCAGCCGCGGGATCGAGATGGTGCATATCGCGCATCTGGATCCGCTGTGAAACCCCGGCCGCCGCGATTCCGGACCGCGGCGGCCGCAGAGGTCAGCCGAATACAGGCAGGACGACCGGGTAGCGGGCCAGCGGGGTCATCGGGAAGGCGGACGGCCGCGCGCCGAGCAGATCGCCGTCGAGTAGCCAGCTCTTGATAGGACGTTCGAACAGTGCGCATGACGGGCTGGGGCTGTCGGGGGCGGCGACCCGGACGAACCGGAACCCGGCGCGCCGATAGTAGGTGTGCAGGTCGTCGTTCGAGGTCCACGCGTCCAGCCGGACCCAGTCGCGTTCGTAGGTCCGGGCCAGCGCGGCCGCGTGGGCCAGTAGTCGCTGTCCCACTCCGTACCCGGCGAAGCGCAGGTCGACGATCAGATAGTGCACGATCAGCGAATTCGCCAGTTCGGCACTGCTCCACAACTCCCGGTCGGCGCGATCGTTGACGGTGATCGTGCCCGCGGGTTCGCCGTCGACCTCGGCAATCCAGGTCTCGCCGGCAGTCAGTGCCCGGCAGACGACACGGGAGAAGTAGTCGATCGATAGTCCGGATGCCTCGGTGGACCACTGGTCGGAGCCGCGAGCGGCGAGCCAGGTTGCGCGTTGCAGCCGCAGGCGGCAGATCAGGTCCAAGTCATCGAGAGCGGCCGGCCGAATCAGCACGGTCATGAGCTAGAACCATATCCCAGACCGATCGGTCTGATCCAGCACGCCACGGATGACCGCGGTTCCGGCCGCATCGCCCAGTTCGTAGGCGAGGCGATTGCTGGCTGCGGTGGACCGGTGCCGGGTGACCCGGGTGATCCGTTCGTGATTGGCGCCGATGCGCAGATGATCGAGCAGGACGGTGCCGATCGCGATCCCGAGAACCGAGGCTTCCTCCGACGCGGCGGGTCGCGCGACGAGGGTGTCGCGGTGCGCGGTCTCGCCGTGACCGCGTTCGGCCAGCCGGCGTGTCGTGCCCTCGGCGATATCGTGGGGCGAATCGATACCGGTGGCCTCCGCGAGATCTCGTGGATAGAAGCTCACCTCCCACGACCACGGCTCGTTGTCCAGGAACTGCAGCACGGTCCGGGCCAGCACCCACGAGTCCACCGGAATCCCCAGCCAGCGCGCGACCTGCTGGTTCGCCGGTTCCATCCGGGCGTTGAACTCCTTGGTCGGGATACGGCCGGCGGCGCGCGCTATCTCCTCGAAGATATCGTGGGTCGCGCGCGGCCGATCGGGGCGGATGTGATCGGTGATGACGGATTCCAGCACTTCCTGGCTGCGCACGATGGTGCCCCGGGAGGTAGCCGTATAGACAAGATTCTCGGTGACCAACAGCTGGATCGCATTACGCGCGGTGGTGAGTGAAACCTGCATCTGCTCGGCGAGTTCCGCGTGACTGGGCAGGCGATCCCCTGGTCGCCAGGTGCCTGCGCGTATCTCCTCGCGGAGGTGGTCCGCGATCCGCCGATACGTCGGACCGTCCGCCATCGTGCTCCTCGGGTGGTCTCCAGGTAACGAAGTGTACGCTTTTCGTGTCGTGGGGGGCCTGTATCGCTTGACAGAGGACTTCTGCGGTTTATTGTAATGAACGTACTGACCCGGTGTTGTGCGGCGATGAACGGCGAGGCAACCGTGACAGGTTCGGATACAACAGTCGTAATGGCTCTTCCCAGTGCCCCGAGGGGCGCTGATCCTTTGGCGCAGAGCGGGTCTCCCGGTCCGCTACCGAACTCCGACCTATTGGTGCGAGCCGCGCGCGGGCATCGGGTGGTCGGGGGTCAGCTGCTCTGGTACGCCCGTGATCTGGCAGTCCTCCACGAGCGCAGACTGGTCGGGCGCGGCGGGTCGATCGTCACCGATCCCGATCGTCTGGTCGAGATCGACCGGCGCCGGATGGAATTGGTGCTCGCGATCGACGACTGGGTGGGACGCAATGTCGCCCAGCATCGGCTGGGGGTCACCCTGCATACCGAGACCATCGGCGCGATCATCGACCGGATGGCCGAATCGGCCGTCCGCGCCCATCACGCGCTGATGACGCTGGACGCGGATGACGAACTGCTGCACGGCGCCTGGCATCATCTCGCCGAACTGGCCGATGCCTACGACGCGCTGGTGGGCGACGTCCTGGCCGGTAGGCGACGACTGCCGGAGTGGTGAGAGCCGCGGCGGGGTCGCCCGCCGCGGTCACTCCCGCCGCCGGGCCGTCAGCCCTGCGGTGACCGGTAGCTCTGCGTGAAATCGTCGGCCACCGTGGCCGCCAGTTCCACGTAGGCGCGTTTGGTCTCCTTCTTCAGCCGCGGCAGATCGATCTCCGCGCCCTCGGACATATGCGGGTCGAACGGGACCATATGCACGGCCCGGCAGCGGGACAGGAAGTACTGCCGCAACTGCTGCACGTCGATATTCGGGGTGCCGTCGCGCGGAGAGTTGATCACCACGACCGCGTTCTGCACCAGGTGGTGGTACCCGTGCAGCGACAGCCAATCCAGCGTGGCCGAGGCGCTCTGCGCGCCGTCGATCGCCGTCGGGGAGATCAGCACCAGCGAATGCGCCAGTTGCAGCACACCGGCCATCGCCGAATGCATCAGACCGGTACCGCAGTCGGTCAGGATGATGTTGTAGAAGCGCTGCAGGATCCGGGCCACGGCCCGGTACTCGTCCTCGTTGAACGCCTCCGAGGCGGCCGGATCCCGTTCGCTGGCCAGCACTTCCAGTCGGCTGGTCGCCTGGGAGGTATGCCGCCGGACATCGGAGTAGCGCTGGATCGCCGGATCGAGCAGCAGATCTCGCACGGTCGAACGGGTCTGCATGGGCACCCGCTGCGAGAGCGTGCCGAAGTCCGGGTTGGCGTCCACCGCGATCACGCGATCGCCGCGGACGGAGGCGAACGTCGAGCCCAGGCCGATCGTCGTCGTGGTCTTGCCGACGCCGCCCTTCAACGAGAGCACCGCGATGCGGTAGTCGCCGCGTACCGGCTGGCGGATGCGGGCCACCAGTTCCAGCATGCGCCGCTCCTCGGCGGACATGCCCGGGTTGATCCGGCCGCCGGATGCGTGGTGAACCACCTTGCGCCAGCCCTGACCGGCCGGTTTCTTCGCACGTCGCACCGCGACGTCGTCGAGTGACGGCCCGCCGGCACCGGGCCCGCCGAGCTGACCTGGATGCTGTTGTTGCTGCTGCCATTGCGCGGCCGGCGGCATACCCTGCGCGTTCGGCGGCATACCGCCGTGCTGCGGACCGGGTGCGGGGTTCTGCCACTGCGGGGGCGGCGGGGTGTTCGGATACGGGGTGGGAGCGGGACCGGGCCTACCGGTCTGCGGGCCGGGACCGGGATGGCCGGTTTGTGGGACGGGACCGGATTGGCCGGTTTGTGGACCGGGAGCGCGGTGGCCGGTCTGCGGGCCGTAGTGCTGCGGCGGGGCCGGTGGGCCGGGGCGCGACTGCTGCTGTGGTCCGGGAGCGGGGGTCTGTTCGGGTGTACGCCAGTGGGGCCCGGGTGCGTTGTCGCCGGTCGACGGGGCGGGGGGCTCCGGCGCCTGCCAGGTCTGGGACGGGGCGCCGTGGTCGGCCGGGTGGGGACGGCTCTCGGGCGTGGGCGCTCGTGAACTCTCGGGTGCGGGCGCCCGCATGGCGCCGCCGGTGGATTCGGCCGGAGCGTCGTGCCCGGTATCGGGGCGCGCCCGGACCTCCGGCTCGGCCTGGCCGTGCCGTGGTGCCGGCGGCGGGGCGGGCGCGGGTATCTCGGCCCACCGAGATTGCGGTATCGGGCCGGAATCGGCGGGAGCCGGATCGGCGCCACTCGTCGCCGCGACACCGTTCGCTCCCGAGTTCGCGGATTCCGGAGACTGCGCGGGTTCCGTGGTGCCGCCGGTTCGAGGCGGTTCGGCGGGCGTGGGCGCCGGATCGGGCAACCGCTGGAACGGTTGCTGACCGATGGTCGCGGGCGGGTCCGGCAGCGGCGGCGGTGGCGGGAGGCCGGGGCGTGCGGGCGCACTCTCCGGAGCCCGCTCCGGCCCCTCGGACCGGCCGGCGTTGCCGGAGGTATCCGGTCGCCGCGCGTTCTCCGGGGGAATGGGATGGTGCGGACGCAGGCGGTCGAACTCCGGCGCCGGTTCACTCGGGTCGCGGACCGGCAGGCTCGACGCGGGAGCCTGGAAGGATGCCTGAGCGGCCGTGGCCTGGAAAGACGCGTGCTCGGGCGGGGCCTGGAAAGACGCCTCATCGGGCGGGGCCTGGAAAGAAGCTTGCTCGGGCGGGGCCTGGAACGGTGGTTGCTGCTGCCCGGCGTCGAAGCGTGGCTGCCCGGATTCGAAGGACGGCGGTGCCGGGTGCGTATCCCGTGGCCGTTCGGGAGCGGGGGCCGGATAACCGGTCTCTGCGCCCGGGCCCCACTGCGGTGCGGACTCCGGGGCACGGTGCGGGTCGCCGGTGGTGGGATACGACGGGGGCGGCCCGGCCTGCTGGGGTGCCGGCCGGAGGAGCCCGGCGGACGGGTCGGCCTCCGGGGGTGGTGCGGGCTGGTCGGCGGGGGCCTGGGTCGCCCACTCGTGCTGGCCGGTCTGCTCGGCCCAGTCGTTGCGCTGCGAGGGCCGGGGGCCGTTGTTGCCGGGCAGCAGCGGCCCGACCCGATCCTCGAGGGAGGGTTCGCCCCGGTCCTTGTTACGGAACCAGCCCTTACCCTTTTTCTTGTCGCCGTCGGCGGCACGCTCGTCGCCGCGGCCACGGCGGTTGAAGAAACCGTTCGCGGGTTCGGGGGTTTCCGGGATCACCTCGTCCTGCGGGAGGTTCTCTACCGGCGGCGGCTCGTAGTTACGGAAATTCCCCTGCGCGGACTCGGCGACCTCGGTATCGGCCAGCCAAGGCGGCAGCATGGGGAGGCCGTCGTTGCTGCGGCTCACCGGTCCCCTCCTGATGGTCGACCTCGGACAGCGTCAGTTTACGCGACAAGTCCCGTTCCACCCGGGGCCGGGGAGCCACCACCGGCGTCCACGACGCACGGGCCCGGGTACCCCTTTTTGCCCGATCTCATACCTACCGGTAAGCTGGCCGAGCGGTGTATCAAAGCGCCGCCTGTTCGCGTGCGATCGGTTGTGGTGATCGGCAGCTGTGACGGTCACCGTAGCGCAGTGTGGGCCGCTACGCGGCTCGAACTCGAGCGCTCCGGCCGGGGCATCGAGCAGTACCAGGCAATCAGACCAGGTTGAGTGTAACCGGGATCGCGGAGGATATGGCGAAGAAAGACGGGGCCATCGAGGTCGAGGGGCGGGTTGTCGAGCCGTTGCCGAATGCGATGTTCCGGATCGAGCTCGAGAACGGGCACAAGGTCCTCGCGCATATCAGCGGCAAGATGCGCCAGCACTACATCCGCATCCTGCCGGAGGACCGGGTCGTCGTCGAGCTGTCACCGTACGACCTGTCCCGCGGTCGGATCGTCTACCGCTACAAGTGAACGAGCGGGCCCCGGTTCGCTCACCCAGATTTCCCCGGTCGTACCCGGCCGGGGTCAACTGTGTCCACACCCCCGGTGTGGGCCGCAACGAAAGATTGGACGGACGTGAAGGTTCAGCCGAGCGTCAAGAAGATCTGCGAGAAGTGCAAGGTGATCCGGCGTAACGGCCGGGTCATGGTGATCTGCGACAACCTGCGGCACAAGCAGCGGCAGGGCTGACACCCGCCGAGCACCGAACGTAGTTCGGATTGGCACGAGAAGAACTCCCAGCACCAGCCGCACACTGAGGATTTTTCCGGGGTGACCCGGAAGGTGTGCGCGCCCACCCCCGGTACGGAGGCCGGGGCCCCACCAGACGAGGGGACGGACAGGGAGCAGACCTCCGCAACAATTAAGGAAACTGCCAGATGGCACGTCTCATGGGCGTCGACCTCCCGCGCGAGAAGCGCATGGAGATCGCATTGACCTACATCTACGGCGTCGGTCGTACCCGCTCCAAGGAGATCCTGGCCGCGACGGGCGTGAGCCCCGACCTGCGCTCGAAGGATCTCACCGATGAGCAGGTCACGCAGCTGCGTGACTACATCGAGGGCTCGTCCCTCAAGGTCGAAGGTGACCTGCGTCGTGAGGTCCAGGCCGATATCCGACGCAAGATCGAAATCGGCTGCTACCAGGGCCTGCGGCACCGCCGCGGCCTCCCTGTGCACGGCCAGCGCACCAAGACCAACGCGCGCACCCGCAAGGGCCCGAAGCGCACCGTCGCCGGTAAGAAGAAGTAGGGGATAAGCGATGCCTCCGAAGTCCCGGGCCTCCGGCCCGAAGAAGAGCCAGAAGTCGCGCCGCAGGGAAAAGAAGAACGTTCCCCACGGCCACGCGCATATCAAGAGCACGTTCAACAACACGATCGTGTCCATCACCGACCCCTCGGGCAACGTCATCTCCTGGGCGTCCTCGGGTCACGTCGGGTTCAAGGGTTCGCGCAAGTCGACCCCGTTCGCCGCGCAGCTGGCCGCCGAGAACGCGGCCCGCAAGGCGCAGGAGAACGGTGTGAAGAAGGTCGACGTGTTCGTCAAGGGCCCGGGTTCGGGCCGCGAGACCGCGATCCGTTCGCTGCAGGCCGCCGGCCTGGAAGTGGGCACCATCTCCGATGTCACTCCGCAGCCGCACAACGGCTGCCGTCCGCCCAAGCGGCGTCGCGTCTAAGCGGGAAGGAAGGTAGAGCACAATGGCCCGTTACACCGGACCCATCACCCGCAAATCGCGTCGCCTGCGCGTCGACCTGGTAGGCGGTGACCAGGCTTTCGAGCGTCGCCCCTACCCGCCCGGCCAGCACGGCCGCGCGCGGATCAAGGAGAGCGAGTACCTGCTCCAGCTGCAGGAGAAGCAGAAGGCCCGCTTCTCCTACGGCGTCATGGAGCGGCAGTTCCGCCGGTACTACGAAGAGGCCAACCGCCTCAAGGGCAAGACCGGTGACAACCTGCTGCGCCTGCTGGAGACCCGGCTGGACAACGTCGTGTACCGGGCCGGTCTGGCCCGTACCCGTCGTCAGGCCCGTCAGCTCGTCAGCCACGGCCACTTCCTGGTGAACAACAAGAAGGTCAACGTTCCTTCTTTCCAGGTCACCCAGTACGACATCATCGATGTCAAGGAGAAGTCGCTGCCGACCCTGCCGTTCCAGGTGGCGCGGGAGACCGTCGGTGACCGTCCGGTCCCCGGCTGGCTCCAGGTCATCCCGGGCCGGCTGCGCATCCTGGTGCATTCGATGCCGGAACGCGCGCAGATCGATGTGCCGCTGCAGGAACAGCTGATCGTCGAGTACTACTCGAAGTAACGGCCGGCTGTGCCGCTGGTGTGGGCCGTCGAGGTGACGGCCCACACAACCCCTAGACGAGGCGTCAAATAGCGGGCGCCCAAAACAGGAGGATTGATCCCATGCTGATTTCCCAGCGTCCGACCCTCACCGAAGAGGTCATCGCCGACAACCGGTCGAAGTTCACCATCGAACCGCTCGAGCCGGGTTTCGGGTACACCCTCGGTAACTCGCTGCGGCGCACCCTGCTGTCCTCGATCCCGGGGGCCGCGGTGACCAGCATCCGCATCGACGGCGTTCTGCACGAGTTCACCACCGTGCCCGGGGTGAAAGAGGATGTCACCGACATCATCCTGAACCTCAAGGGCCTGGTCGTGTCCTCGGAGGAGGACGAGCCGGTCACCATGTACCTGCGCAAGCAGGGCCCGGGGACCGTCACCGCCGATGACATCGTGCCGCCGTCGGGTGTGGTCGTGCACAACCCGGATATGCATATCGCCACCCTGAACGACAAGGGCAAGCTCGAGATCGAGCTGGTCGTCGAACGCGGTCGCGGTTATGTCCCGGCGGTGCAGAACAAGGCGACCGGTGCGGAAATCGGCCGGATCCCGGTGGATTCGATCTACTCGCCGGTGCTCAAGGTGACCTACAAGGTCGAGGCCACCCGTGTCGAGCAGCGCACCGACTTCGACCGGCTCATCCTCGACGTGGAGACCAAGAACTCCATCAGCGCGCGGGACGCGCTCGCCTCGGCGGGCAAGACCCTGGTCGAACTGTTCGGCCTGGCCCGTGAACTGAACGTCGAAGCCGAAGGTATCGAGATCGGCCCCTCCCCGGCCGAGGCGGATCACATCGCCTCCTTCGGGCTGCCGATCGAGGATCTGGACCTCACCGTCCGTTCCTACAACTGCCTGAAGCGCGAGGGTGTGCACACCGTCGGCGAGCTGGTGGCGCGGACCGAATCGGATCTGCTGGACATCCGTAACTTCGGCCAGAAGTCCATCGACGAGGTCAAGGTCAAGCTGCACGCGCTGGGCCTCTCGCTCAAGGACAGCCCCGCCTCGTTCGATCCGTCGAGCGTGGTCGGCTACGACGCGAGCACCGGAACCTGGTCCGACAGCGGCACTTTCAGCGACGACAACGGCGGCGAGCAGGACTACGCCGAAACCGAACAGCTCTAGGCCGGCGGGGTAGGCGCCCCGGAACGGTCTTTACCAAGGAGAACCCACAATGCCCAAGCCCAAGAAGGGTGCTCGCTTCGGCGGGTCGGCGTCGCACCAGAAGGCGATCTTCGCCAATCTGGCCACGGCGCTCTTCGAGCACGGTCGGATCACGACCACCGAGGCCAAGGCCAAGGCGCTGCGCCCCTATGCCGAGAAACTGGTCACCAAGGCCAAGGCCGGAACCCTGGCCGACCGCCGCGAGGTGCTCCGGGTCATCCGGAACAAGGACGTCGTGCACGATCTCTTCGCCGAGATCGGCCCGTCGTTCGAGGGCCGCAGCGGCGGCTACACCCGGATCATCAAGACCCTGCCGCGTAAGGGCGACAACGCCCCGATGGCGATCATCGAGCTGGTCCGGGAACAGACCGTGACCAACGAGGCCGATCGCGCGCGCCGGGTGGCCGCGTCGAAGAAGGTCGAGGAGCAGGCCCCCGAGGCCGAGGCCGAGACCGAAGCCGAGACCACCGAGGCTCCGGCCGAAGAGGCCGCGGCCGAGGAGAAGGCCGACGACAAGGCGTAATTCGTCTGCCGGGGGCGCGCCTGCCGCGCGCACCCGGTTCGTCGACGAGCCCGCCGCCCGTTACGGGTGTGCGGGCTCGTCCCGTATCCGGAGGATGGTCTGGTGAGTGAACGGGAGTCGGTACCCACCGGCCGCCCGGCGGCGGTGGATTCCGCGGGGGCGCCCGGGCCGGATACCGCGGCGCCGCGGCGGTGGCGGCTGGATATCTCCTACGACGGAACCGATTTCACCGGCTGGGCCCGTCAGCCCGGGCTGCGCACCGTGCAGGGGGTGCTGGAGGAATCACTGGGCACGGTGCTGCGCGAACCGGTGCAGCTGACGGTGGCGGGCCGCACCGATGCCGGGGTGCACGCCGAGGGACAGGTCGCGCATTTCGATTCCGCGGCCCCGGTGGATACCGGCAAACTGATACACCGGATGGCGAAGTTCCTGCCCAAGGATGTGCGAATTACCGGGATACACGCGGTGCCGGGCGAATTCGATGCGCGTTTCTCGGCGATCCGGCGCCATTATGTGTACCGCCTCACCGCCGCGCCCCACGGGGCCGACCCGCTGTCGGCACGCAGCGTCGTGGGCTGCCGCCCGGTCGATCTGGAGGCGATGCGGACGGCGTCGCACAGCCTGCTGGGGCTGCACGACTTCGCCGCGTTCTGCCGCCGCCGGGAAGGCGCGACCACGATCCGGGAACTCCAGCGTTTCGACTGGGAGCGTCGCGGGGACCGGCTGGACGCCTGTGTCAGCGCGGACGCGTTCTGCTGGTCGATGGTGCGCAGCCTGGTCGGGGCGGTGCTGGCGGTGGGGGAGGGCCGGCGCACCGCGGAATGGGTCGCGGGGCTGCTGACCGAACGGCAGCGCTCGAGCGCGGTGACGGTCGCGCCCGCGCACGGGCTCAGCCTGGTGGCGGTGGACTACCCGGCCGATGCGGAACTCGCGGCGCGGAACGCACAGACCCGGGAGACCCGTTCGGTGCCGACCGAGGGCTGTTGCGGGGGCGACTGACCGGCCCGCCCGGCAAACACGTCGGCGAGGCTATCGGCGGGCGGTTCACCCGCCGATAGGGTCGGGGATGGAACAGATCCCACCGACGACAAGGTTGCGCTGGATATGACGATCGATCTCGGACGCTACGGCGTATGGCGTTACTACAAACTGTTCACCCCGGAGGCCGCCGCGGATATCGAGCGGCTCGGCTATGGGGCGCTCTGGCTGGGCGGTTCACCGACCGCCGACCTGCCGGTGGTGGAGGACCTGCTGGCGGCCACCGACACGTTGAAGGTGGGTACCAGCATCGTCAATATCTGGACCGCACCGGCCGGGGAGATCGCGGAGTCGTATCACCGCATCGAACAGCGGTTCCCCGGCCGTTTCGTGCTCGGAATCGGCTGCGGCCATCCCGAGGCCGATAAACCCTATCGGTCGCCGTACGAGGCGCTGGTCGAATATCTCGACGAACTGGACGAAGCGAAGGTCCCCCAGGCGGGGCGCATGCTGGCGGCGCTCGGGCCGAAGGTGCTGAAACTGGCCGCGGACCGCACCGCGGGTGCGCTGCCCTATCTGACCACGCCGGCACATACGGCGCAGGCGCGGGAGATCCTGGGCGAAGCGCTGCTGGTCCCGGAACAGAAGCTGGTGGTCGATACCGACCCCGAGAGCGCCCGCGCGACCGGCCGCTCGGTGGTGACCATGTACCTCGGTCTGCGCAACTACACCAACAACCTGCGCCGTCTCGGCTACACCGACGAGGACCTCGCGAAGCCGGGGAGCGACACCCTGCTCGACGCGCTGGCGGTCCACGGCTCCGCCGAGGAGGTCGCCGCCCAGGTGCGCGCCCATATCGAGGCGGGCGCCGACCATCTGGCGCTACAGCCGCTGGGTGAGGACTACCTCGCCACCGTGCGCGCGCTGGCGCCGCTGCTCATCCGGCAGGCCTGACATCCGGCCGGTGCCCGGGCCGGCGGCATGCGGCCGCACGCTCGGGTACCGGTTGTCCGGTCGGGCGGGACCTGCCCCGGGTGCCGTCGGGTCGTCGTCCGGTCGCCGCCCGCTGTGCGGGCGTGCCCCGGCCACGAGCGTCGTGCCACAGTGAATGCGGTCGGCGTCGTCACCGACCCCGGGGCGCGGCACGACGACCGGCCGCCGCGCTGCCGTCCGCATCGCGACAACGGCGCCGGGCCGGCACTGCCCCCTATCGCGACCGCGGGGGTCAGGAGCGGACGAGGCGCGCGATGGCGTCGGTGGCTTCCTTGATCTTGGCCTCGGCTTCCGGGCCGCCGGCCACGGCGGCATCGACCACGCAGTGGCTGATGTGATCCTCGAGCAGACCCATCGCGACGGCCTGTAGCGCCTTGGTCATCGCCGAGACCTGGGTGAGGATATCGATGCAGTACTTCTCCTCCTCGACCATCCGCTGTAGCCCTCGCGCCTGGCCCTCGATCCGGCGCAGACGTTTCAGGTAGTCGTCCTTGGCCGTGATGTAGCCGTGGCTCGCGTGATCGTGGGATGTGCCGCCGCCGGCCGACTCCGCGGCGTGGTCGGCGGGCTGGGATTCGGTTGTCACCGCTTGTCTCCTCTGCACCGGTCGAGAGGACTTCTATACCCCCATAGGGTACACTCACCGGCTCGTATCCATCAGGGGCGCGTATCCGCTGTGCGTCCACGCGCCGGACCCGGGAGAATCAGCACTATGACTTCCAAGGACCGGCCTGCCCTGGCCGTTATCGGCGGTAGTGGATTCTACGATTTCTTCGACGGCGCCGCGGACGCGGTCGCGGTGAAGACACCGTACGGAGACCCGAGTGCGCCGATCGCCGTCGGCGATGTGGAGGGCCGCCCGGTCGCCTTCCTGCCACGCCACGGCGGACGGCACGAGTACTCGCCGCATACGGTCCCCTATCGGGCGAATATGTGGGCACTGCGGTCGCTCGGCGTCCGGCGGATCTTCGCCCCCTGCGCGGTCGGCAGCCTGCGCCCCGACTGGGGGCCCGGCACCGTGGTCATTCCCGACCAGCTGGTGGACCGGACCTCCGGCCGGGACCAGACCTACTTCGACGGCAACGGCATCCACGTCTCCTTCGCCGACCCCTACTGCGCCGATCTGCGCGAGATAGCCGTGAAATCCGCCGACAGCGCCGTACACGTCCATCCACACGGCACCATGGCGGTGATCCAGGGTCCGCGCTTCTCGACCCGCGCCGAAAGCCGCTGGTACGCGGCGCAGGGCTGGGAACTGGTGAATATGACGGGCTACCCCGAGTCCGTGCTCGCCCGGGAACTGGAAATGTGTTACGCGGCCGTCGCCCTGGTCACCGATCTGGACGCCGGAGTGACCGAGGGCGAGGGCGTCAAGGCCTCGGAGGTCTTCGCCGAATTCGAACGTAATATCGGGCCTTTCAAGGACCTCGTCCGTCGCGCGGTGGGCGGGGTATCCGATACCGAAACCTGCGAGCAGTGCCGGGTGCACGCCGGAATCGCGCTGCCGTTCGACCTGCCGTGAGCCCGGGTCCACGGCCGCGCCGGGATAGTCTCGTGCCGTGGATACGCCGCTTCGCCTCGAGGTGATCGTCGCCAGCGTCCGGCCCGAGCGTTTCGCTCCGGTGGTCGCCGGCTGGTTCGTGCGTACCGCGCGCGCCCGGCCGGACTTCGATACCGGGATCCTGGACCTGATGGAAACAGGTCTGCCCGTGGATCTCACCGAATCCGCGCAGACACAGCGCTTCCGCGACCGGCTGGCCGCGGCGGACGCCTTCGTCGCGGTGACGTCGGAATACAACCACGGCTACCCCGCCTCGCTGAAAACCGCGCTGGACAGCGCGAAATACGAATGGCGGGGCAAGCCCATCGGTTTCGTCTCCTACGGCGGACTCTCCGGTGGCCTGCGGGCGGTGGAACAACTACGCCAGGTGGTCGCGGAGATCCATATGGTGTCGATGCGCGAATCGGTGAGTTTCCATCGCGCCCGCAAACAGTTCGACGCGGACGGGGAGACCACGGACGGCGCGGCCCTCGACGGCGCACAACGGTTGCTCACCCAGCTCGCCTGGTGGGGGCGAGCCCTGCGCACCGCCCGCGAATCCGATGCCTACCCGGGATGAGAAGAAACGCGAGGATATCCGGCGACCATCCGGATAAGGCGTCTAGCGGCGCTGGGGTTGGGGCTGCTGGGGGCGGCGCATCTGCGGTGGCGGCGCGGGGCGGCCGCCCTGGGGTGGTGCCTGGCGGGTGCGGGGTTCGCCGATGTAGGTGTGTTCGCGGGGAATGGAGACCAGGTTCAACGGGATCTGGGTGGTCGCGGTGCGGAGTACCACCCGGGTGCCGATGGCTCCCGGCTGCTGGATCGACAGGTCCGGTTTGGTGGCGGGCCAGCCCATCGGGTCGCCGGTGACGTAGATGGTGGTGATACCGGCGTGTGGCGCGGGGGCGAGGACCCCGTCCACGACGGTCGCGGTGAATCCGGCGTCCGACTGGTGCATCTCGACCGCCAGCGTCAGCCGCTCCGGATTACCGATGGTCTCGATCAGCTGGTACCAGGCGTGCGGGCGTTCCGTCCGGACCAGGATGCGCTCGCCCACGGCCAGCGCGCGGAACACGAGCTGCTGCGCCAGGTAGAGCTCACCGGCGACGTACACCGACGAGATGCCCGCACCGATGATGCGCAGTGCCACACCGTTGCCCTCGTCGTCGGAGCCGATCAGCTGACCGCATCCCGACGACGGCAACGCCAGCGCGTCCAGTACTTCGATCGGGTATTCGGCGGTGGGCACCACATCCTCCAGATCGGGGATTCCGATCGGCAGATGCGCGAGCAGACTGTCGCGGTGGCGGCCGTTCACCGACACCATGCCCTTGGTCCAGGACTTCTCCGGCAGTTCCCGCAGCGTCGACCGCCACGCCGCGCCGATATGCACCGTATCGGCGGTATTTCCCGGACGCAGGCGCACCGCGACGGTGGTGCCCCGGGATTCGGCCACCCACAGCTGTGACAGGACCTCCGACCCCAGCCGGCGCGGATCGATCGCGGCGCCGATGTTCACCCCGTTGCCGAGTTCGGCGTAACGCCACCGGTGGGTGAGGTCGCGGGCGTCTTCACCGTGGATGACCTGGCGTACCGCGGCCCGGATCTCGGAGGCGGTCAGGACGCGCGAGCCGCAGCCCGCGTCCTCCAGCGTCCGTACGATCCGCTGCGTCGCGATGGTCACCGAACGCGCCGCTCCCGCGTCGCCGCCGCCCCGCCGCGCGGCCGCCCCGGGGCAGTCGACCATATCGAAACCGATGGCCAGCCACACGGTGCGATGCGCCGTGGCAGGCAGTGGGCCGAGCAGGGATTCGTAGATGGCGCCCGCGGGGGTGCCGGAGCGGCTGCGGTGACCGTGGCTGATGATGTCGATCCCGCTGAGCAGGATGTCGTGCTGGGCGAGGCAGGTCGCCAGTTCGGCCATCGGCAGCAGATGGGACGCGTGCACCGCCGCGCGATCGATACGGGTGAGCCCGCCGCGGGGCGGCAGCACTTCGACCACCGCGACGACGCGGCTCTCGTCCCAGTACAGCCCGAGGGAGCGGTCGTCGGGACCGCGGAAATCGTTGCTGTCGCCGATCCGGTATTCGCGACGGGCGCGGTAGCTCCACCAGTCGGCGATCCGGTCCAGCAGCACCCGGCGGCCGACCGGAAGCAGCGGAACGAGTCCGACGACCACCGCGACTCCCAGCGCGATCCACGGGTTGAGCCCCACGATCAACACGATCGTTCCGACGGCCAGTGCGAGCACCTGCGCGATCAGCAGGTTGCGCATAGAGATACGCCCGAACAGCAGGCTGCGCCCACGTCGCGTCATGGCTGGAACGGCCATCAGAGTCCCCCAGGTACCCGGTGTCGGCGCGTAATCGGCGGCCGAGCTGAACTACGTCCCAGGGAACTGTACTGTGTTCGGCGAGCACGAGCACAGTTCGGGGGAAGACGATGCCTTCAAAGCCCACAACTCGGTGGCAGATCAGCGGTTACAACTTTCTGGTGCGCCGGATGGAGCATGCGCTCGTGCGCCGGGACGTGCGGATGCTGCACGACCCGATGCGTTCCCAGGTGCGCGCCTACGTGGTGGGTCTGGTGCTGGCGATCGTGGTGCTGGCCGGTTGCGGGGTGCTGGCGCTACTGCGTCCCCAGGACAAGATCGGCCAGAACACGATCCTCATCGGCAAGGAATCGGGCGCGGTCTATGTGGTGCTCAACGATGTGGTGCATCCGGCGCTGAATCTGGCTTCGGCCCGGCTCGCGGCGGGCGATGCCCCGGACGCGGCGATCGTCAAGGAAGCCGAGGTCGGGAAGAAGGCCCGCGGCCCGCTGATCGGTATACCGGGCGCGCCCGGCGCGATCCACTACAACGCCGAGGGCGCGGGCCGGCAGTGGACGATCTGCGATGAGATGAAGATCGACGGCAGCCAGGACCGGACCACCTCGGTGCTCGCGGGTGGGCTCGAACTCGGGGCGAAGGCCGGGGCGATGGAATCCGGTAAGGCACTGCTGGTTCAGGGGGAGAAGAACACCTACCTGATCTACGACGGCAAACGGGCCCGGGTGGCCATGGACGATCGCGCGGTCACCGACGCCCTGGGCATCACCGGTGTCACCCCGCGCCCGGTGAGCGAGGGACTCGTCAACGCGATTCCCGAGGTGATGCCGATAGAGCGGCCCACGATCGCCGATCCCGGCGGTACGCCCGCCAAAGATGTCAGCGGACACCGCATCGGAGAAGTGGTGCAGGTGGGCGATTCACAGACCGAGTACTACGTGGTACTCGCCGACGGTTTGCAGCCCGTCTCGCCGCTGGCCGCCGAGATCATCCGCAACTCCAATCCGCAGACGTCGAGCGATTTCTCCATCGACCAGGCCACCCGCACGCGTGTCGAGGTCTCGGACGCGTTGCGGGTCCAGACCTTCCCTCAGGCCGCGCCGGCCATCCTCGACGCCAAGGACCATCCGGTGAGCTGCCTGACGTGGAAACCGATTCCGGAGGCGGGTGAGAATACCGGCACCCGTGCGGAGCTGCAGGTGATCACGGGTGTGAGCCTGCCCATGGCCGATAGCGCGAAACTGGTGCCGCTGGCCCAGGCGGACGGTTCGGGGCAGAATGTCGATTCGGCCTATATCGCCCCGGGCACCGGCGCCTATGTGCAGACGACGGGTATCGAGCCGGACAGCAAACGCAAGGACAGCATCTTCTACATCGCCGACACCGGCGTGCGATTCGGTATCAAGAACGCCGATTCCGCCAAGGCACTGGGCATGCCGGAGAAGGCCGAACCCGCGCCCTGGCCGATTGTCGGATTGCTGGCGTCGGGGCCCAGCCTGGGACGGGAAGAGGCGCTGGTCGCCCACGACGGTGTCGCGCCGGATCCCTCACCCGCCGAACAGCCGGTCGCCTCGTCGAAGTAGGCGTGCGGTGTGGAAGTTCCGCGCGTGAGGCACGCGCGGAATCTCCACGTCACTGTGACGACTGGGCCGGTGGTATGGAGATCGGCCAGGTGCTTCCGGAATGCCGAAATCGGCGGTGTCGCACAGCCGTGCAGAGCCATCGGTGGGGGTGGTTTCGTGTTTCGGCACCGGGTAGCGGTGCCCGTGGTCCAGCCGAGGTGCGCACTCGTCCGGCAACCGTGGAAACCGCTGCCGCGGAGGGTGATCCGCGATGGCGATATCAGGCGTCGTCCTCGCTGACCCCGAACCGCCGACGGGCCGGGAAGGACGCCAGGTAACCGATGATGAGGCTGCCGCCGATGATCCCGCTGCCGATGAGCGCGATATTGCGTGCCGTATGGTCCGGAGGTTCCGGCGGGGCGGGGACGGCGAGTTGTTTGCTCACCGCCGGATTCGGCTGTTTGGGTCGCAATTCCGCGGGCACCTCGTTGGTCAGCGCCGCGATGGGGTCGATCGCGCCGTAACCCACGTACGGATTCCAGCCCTCGGCGGGCGCGTGCGCGGTCGCCTGGATCCGTTTCATCACCTCGACCGCGGACAGTTCGGGGAACCGGGCCCGGACCAGCGCAACGACGCCGGACACGTAGGGGGCGGCGAAACTGGTGCCGTTGATGGCCTGCTGGCCGCCCTGGGCGTTCTGCGTTCCGTTGATGACGCCGCCGGTGTAGACATCCAGCGAGACGATGTTCTCGCCGGGTGCCGCCACACTGAGCCAGGGCCCGGGGACCGTGAACTCCGACGGTGCGCCGTCGGCGTTGATGGAACCGACCGAGAGGACCAGATCGTCGTAGCGGGCGGGGGTCACGTTGACCGTGGTGTTGCCCCACGGGTCCGCGGCCGGATCCAGCGGGTTCTGAATTCCGGTGTTGCCCTTGCAGTTGTCGTTATCGGTATTGCCGGCGGAGGCGACCACCACCGCGTTCTTCTGGTGGACCGCGTAGTCCAGGGCGGCGCCGAGCGAGCCATCGGAGATCGGGCTGGAACTGCAGGCCACCTCGGAAATATTGATAACGCTCGCGCCCATATCCGCGGCCCGGCGCACCGCCTGCGCCATGGTCGCGACATTGCCGTACCCCTCCCGTGAGAGGTCTTCGGGCGATTTGGTGGCGTTGCTACCCGCTTTGACGTATTTATCGCTGGTCTGGCGGATGGTGAGAATCGTGGCTTCCGGCGCGACACCGGAAAAGCCCTGATCCGGTAGCTGGGTCGCGGCGATGATGCCGGCCACCACGGTGCCGTGCACATCGCAATCCTCGGTTCCGTCACCACTGTTGGCCACGAAATCCCCGCCCGCGCGCAGACCCGGCAGCCGGGGATGGCGGGCGACCCCGGTATCGATCACCGCGACCAGCTGGCCCGCGCCCTTCGAGAACTGCCAGGCCCGGGTCAGGTCCAGTGCCGCCTGCGCCGGCGGGACCGTCGGGCCCTCGCCACCGGACACCGAACTGTTGCAGGGAGTGTTCGCCTTGCGCTCGGTCGGCTGGCTCGGCCTGGCCGGATCCCCGGCGGGTAACTGGCCCGGATCGACCGGCGCGGGACGGTCGGCGTAGGCGACCGGATGTATCGGACCCAGCGATGCACTCATCCCGAGCACCGCGGCCACCGCCGCGGTGCGGATCACCCGGTTCACAGTCCGCGGACGAGGGAGTAGAGATCGGCCACCCAGAACACGAGCGGCAGCACGGCGGCCACGAAAGCGTATTCGATCAGTTCGGCGGCCCGGCGCATCGGCGGCGTCGCCGACTGGTTCGGCACGATGATCCCGAGTATCAGCGCCGCGATCAGTACCACCATGGCCGCCCCGAACACCGCCAGCGGCAGCTGCGCCACGAACGCCATCGCGACGAGCATCACCAGCACGATCACGGCTCCGCCGACGATGAGGATCACGGCCTGCTCCGCACCGGCGTAGGTGCGGCTGCGGAACATGAGTACCGCCGCGCACACCAGTGCCAGCGCGATGCCCTGCCAGTAGAAACCGCCGTAGTCCGGATCGATGGCGACCAGTGCGCCGACCACGGTGACCAGCGTCGTCGCGGTAACCAGGCCGCTCAGATAGGTGCGGGCCCGCGCGGACTTCGCCTGCAGTACGTCCAGGGTCGGCAGTGCGCGATGATCGTCGGGGTCGTCCTCGGTGGGGTCGATGGGCGTACCGGGGGAGGGGACCGGCGGCAGCGGCAGTTTTGCCAGCGCCATCGAGATGCGCGGGGCGAGCGACAGCGCGCCGAGACCGACGGCCGCGACCACCGCGCCGACCGCCTCGAGCGGCTGCTCGGTCAGCAGACCGACCAGCGCCGCGGGGATCACGAAGAGCGCGACGGTGCCGGCTCCGATGAAAAGTCCGAGGCCCACCCCGGTCACGCGCCAGGCCAGAATGGCCGTGGCTCCGAACAGAGTGGACCCGAGCAGCAAGTGGGGCCAGCCGTAATGGTCCGGCACGATGAGCATGCCGCCGGTGAATGCCAGCGGCAATGCGCAGCCACCGAGTACCAGCGCGGTCTTCGGATCCCCGTACACCCGGCTCAGTACCATCGCGCCCGCCACCAGCAGGACCGCCACCCCCAGTGCGATGACGCCGGTGATCCAGCCGGGCATCGCGTCCGGCGCGGCCAGCAGACCGGTGCAGCCGGCGAGCATGGTGAGCGCGGCCAGAATCGACCCCGTGATCCGGGCGGTATCCGGATTCCAGCCGCGGAAATGCTGCGAATCGGCGACCGCGACGTTGTACATGATGTCGTCGAACAGCGGTGTGGGCGCGGTGTTCGCCGAGTTCTCCAGCATCAGCAGTTCGCCGTCGCGGACTCCCTGCTCGCCCAGGCTGAGCGAGTTCGACAGCGGCGGCTGGCCGATCCGGGCGAGCACCCAGTCCGCCGGTTCGTACCGTTCCCCCTGATTGTCGAAATCATTGGTGCGGCTGTGCGCGGCGACCATATCGACGACGCTGGGAATCACCAGCGCGACCGGAACATCGACCGGAATGGCCATATCGACCTGGGTGTGTTTTGCCAGAATGGTGACCCTGGTGAGATCCGGAGCGCGGACTATACCCCGCGAGGAATCTTCCTCCAGATGGTCGAGTCGCGCATGCGTCACGCTTCCCCCAAGTTGTTTCGCTACCCTGCTCTTCCTCGCATTCTCCCAGCGAACCGCGGTTGCGTGCCCACGTCGCGGCCAGCAGAATGCAGGTCGAACTGTACGACATGATCGCGGCTCCCTCTACACTGAGCCCGAACATCGCATTGCTACAAGGGGGATCTCGTTCGATGACCACGGTTCGGTTTCAGCGGCGTGCGCGTCGTGAGGTTCCACGAACCCCCGGCGGCGAGGTCACCCTCCAGCCGCCCCCCGAGATCCCCCGGGTAACCCCCGGAAATCTGCTGATGAAGCTCATGCCGGTGGTGATGATCATCGGCATGGTCGGGATGATGGCGCTGATGTTCACCCAGGGCGGCGGGATCGCCTCGAACCCGATGTCGCTGATGTTCCCGATGATGATGATGGTCTCGATGGTCGGCATGTTCGCCGGTCAGGGCAACGGTAAGGGCGCCAAGGCGGCCGAGGCCAACGAGGACCGCAAAGACTACCTCCGCTATCTCGACCAGGTCCGCAAGGATGTCGGCGCCACCGCGTCCGAGCAGCGGGCCGCCGTGGAGTGGAGCCATCCGGAACCCGGACTGATCTGGATGCTCGCCGGTACCTCCCGGATGTGGGAGCGCCGCCCCAGCGACAAGGACTTCTGTCACGTTCGTATCGGGCTCGGTGGGCAGCGCCTGGCCACCCGGCTGGTCGCACCCGAAACCGGCCCGGTCGAGGAACTCGAACCCATCGCCGCGGTCTCGCTGCGCCGTTTCGTCCGCGCGCATTCCACGGTTCCCGACCTGCCCACCGCCGTCGCGGTGAAGGGTTTCGCGACCATCGCGCTCGACGGCGACCGTGCCCAGGCCCGCGATATGGTGCGCGCGATGCTGTTGCAGCTGGCCATGTTCCACGGCCCGGACCAGGTGCTGACCGCGATCGTCTGCGGCCCGGACACCGCGCCGGACTGGGAGTGGACCAAATGGCTGCCGCATACCCAGCATCCGGACGCGCAGGACGGTGTCGGCACGCAGCGCATGTTCTTCGGGTCGATCCGCGAGGCGATGGCCGGGCTGGCGCCGATTCTCGGCAACCGGGTGCGCTACTCCCGCAACCAGCCCACCAATTCCGCGATGGTGCACGTGGTGATCGTCGTCGACGGCGGCCTGCTCGAGGCCGAGGACGATCAACTGCGGGAGTCCGGATACGAAGGTGTGACGGTTGTCGACCTGTGTGGTTATGCGCCCCGGCTGGCGGTTTCGCGCGGTATCACCCTCACCATCCGCAACGGCGAATGCCTGGGCCGCGGCGCCACCGGCAATCAGGAGCGTTTCGCCCTGATCGACCGGATCAGCCGGGAGCAGGCCCAGCAGGTGGCCCGCCGGCTGGCCCCGTATCGCGCGGCCACCCAGCGCAGCAGCGATGTCGAGGTCACCGAGGGGGAGACGATCAACACCTGGGCCCAGCTCATGGGCCTGGGCGATATCGGCTCGTTCAATCCGGAGAGCGCCTGGCGGCCCCGGTACGGCCGGGAACGGCTGCGGGTTCCCTTCGGCGTCGGGGCCGACGGGCTGCCGGTCGTCCTCGATATCAAGGAAGCCGCCGAGTCCGGGATGGGTCCGCACGGGCTCTGCATCGGTGCCACCGGTTCCGGTAAATCCGAGTTCCTGCGCACCCTGGTCCTCAGCCTGCTGGCCACCCATTCCCCCGATCAACTCAACCTCGTCCTGGTCGACTTCAAGGGCGGTGCGACCTTCCTCGGTCTCGACAGCGCGCCGCACGTCGCGGCGGTCATCACCAACCTGGAAGAGGAAGCCGACCTCGTCGACCGGATGCGCGACGCGCTCGCCGGTGAGATGAACCGGCGCCAGGAGCGGCTGCGCGACGCCGGTAACTTCGCCAATGTCTCGGAATACGAGAAGGCGCGCGCGGCCGGCGCCGACCTGGATCCGCTGCCCGCGCTGTTCGTGGTGCTCGACGAGTTCTCCGAACTGCTCACCCAGCATCCGGATTTCGCGGAACTCTTCGTGATGATCGGCCGCCTCGGCCGCTCGCTGCACGTGCATCTGCTGCTGGCCTCGCAGCGGCTGGAAGAGGGAAAGCTCAAGGGACTGGAATCGCACCTGTCCTACCGGATCGGCCTGAAAACCTTCTCCGCCAACGAATCCCGCCAGGTCCTGGGTGTCCCGGACGCCTACAACCTCCCCAACAACCCCGGCGGCGGCTATCTGAAATCCGATTCGGGCGAGATCCAGCGTTTCCAGGCCTCATACGTCTCGGGCACCTATGTGGGCGGGGGCCCGCAGCGCGATATCAGCGTGGCCACCAGCGCCGGCGAAATCGATATCACCGCGCGGCCCTTCCTGGCCAAACACGTCGAATTCCGTTCCGCGGACCGGACCCCGCTGGCACCGCAACCGGCCTACGAACCGGAACCCCAGGTCGTGGAAGGGGAGCAGCTTTCCGACCTCGGCATGCTGGTCGCCCGGATCGCCGGACACGGCCGGTCCGCCCATGCGATCTGGCTGCCTCCGCTGGACGCCGCCCCGCCGCTGGACGCGTTGATCCCGCGCTCGATCCTCACCGGCGAGTACTCCGCCGTCGCCGGGCTGCAGGCACCGATCGGCATCGTCGACCGGCCCTACGATCAGCGGCGCGAGCCGCTGGTGGTGGATCTCTCCGGTGCGCGCGGCAATGTGGCGGTGGTCGGTGGCCCCCAGTCGGGTAAATCGACCATGCTGCGTTCGCTGATCATGGCCATGTCGCTGACTCATACCGCCGAACAGGTGCAGTTCTACTGCCTCGACTTCGGTGGCGGCACCCTGGCCAGCCTAGAGGGCCTGCCGCATGTGGGTTCGGTGGCCGGGCGGCTGGACCAGGACAAGGTGCGCCGGACGGTCGCGGAGATGACCACCATCGTGCGGACCCGGGAACTGCGCTTCCGTCAGCTCGGAATCGAGTCGATGTCGGAGTTCCGGCGGCTGCGCGCCGCCGATCCGGCGAGCAGCCAGGCCGCCACCGGCGCCCACGAGGATGCCTTCGGTGATGCCTTCCTGGTGATCGACGGCTTCGGTTCGATCCGGCAGGATTTCGAACCCTTGGAGCAGGCCATCATGAACCTTGCCGTCCAGGGCCTGTCCTACGGCGTGCACGTGGTGATCGCGCTCTCGCGCTGGATGGAAGCGCGCCCGCAGCTCAAGGACCAGATCGGTACCCGCCTCGAACTGCGTCTCGGCGATCCGGCCGATTCCGAGTTCGGCCGCAAGGTCGCCGCATTGGTACCGCAGGGACGCCCGGGTCGCGGTATGACACCGGAGAGCCTGCATATGCTCACCGCGCTCCCGCGGGTCGACGGCTCATCCGATCCCGAGAACATCAGCCGTGGCGTCGCCGACGCGGTCGACCGGATCAAGCAGATGACCCCGGGGCGGCCGGCCCCGCAGGTCCGGATGCTGCCCGAACGCCTCGACCGCGAGCAGTTCGTGCGGGCCATCGGGCCCTGGCAGGGGCATCCCGAGCAGCGCACGGTGTCCATCCCGATCGGTATCAACGAATCCGAACTGTCGCCGGTGTTCCTCAATTTCGACGACAACCCGCATTTCATCATCTTCGGTGACACCGAATGCGGTAAGACCACACTGCTGCGCAATATCGTCAGCGGTATCGTCGAGTCCAACACCAGGAATACCGCCGCGCTGGTGCTGGCGGACTTCCGGCGCACCATGCTCGGCGCCTTCGAACAGGAACGCCTGGCCGCGTATGCGACCGGGGCGGAAGGCCTGACGACGAATATGCGGGATCTGGCGGCGCTGCTGCAGTCCCGGATGCCCGGCCCGAACGTCACTCCGCAGGAACTGCGCGATCGTTCCTGGTGGACCGGGCCCGACCTGTTCATCGTCGTGGACGATTACGACCTGGTGTCCAGCGGTTCCAGCGGTAACCCGCTGGCGCAGATCGTCGACTTCCTCGCTCATGCCAAGGATATCGGCCTGCACCTGATCATCTCGCGCCGTTCCGGCGGCGCGGGCCGGGCAATGTACGAACCGGTCATCTCCCGCCTGCGGGATCTGGCCACCCCCGGTCTGGTGATGAGCGGTAGCCGCGAAGAGGGCGGTCTGCTCGGCAACGTCCGGCCGAGCGCGATGCCGCCCGGTCGTGGAACCCTGGTCGGCCGGTCCGGTACCGAGCTCATCCAGACCTCGTGGATGCCGGCGCAGTAATGCCGGTCGTCGAGATCGCCCTCACCGAGACCCGGTTGTGGGCGTGGAGCGCCAACACCCACGCCGACCTGGTTCCCTCGATCGTGCCGGCCGGTGACGGGCGCAGCCTGGTGGTCGGTGAACCGCTGGCGCCACCGTCGATCGCGGTATCGCCGGTGCAGTTGCTCACCGCGGATCGCGTCGCCTTCGATCCCGGGATGCCGAAACCGGTGGACGCGTTATCCGCGGTCTTCGGATATACCCTCGCCCAGCTGCGGATCGACTCACCGTGCGAGCAGCTCACCGTGGTGCACCCCACCGAATGGGATCAGCACCGGCTGGCCGTGCTGGAGGCCGCGGCGTCCGGGCACAGCCGGCGGGTGATGCTGGAGGCCACCGCATTGCGCGCGGTCGCCGCGAGCCGGCGGGTGCGCGATGTGCGCACGGTGGTCCTGGAGTTCGGTTCGCTGTCGACCACCGCTTCGACGGTGGTCCCCGGCGAGCACGGTGCCCGGCTGGAATTCTGCGAGCACGAACCGGACCTCGCCGCCACCGAGATCGGCGCCGGTGAGCGCGGTATGGCCCGCTTCCGCGAGCTGGTGGAAAGGCTCGTGCACGGATGTCAGGTGGATTCGGTGATCGTGGTCGGCCGGGCCGACGCCGATTTCCTGAATCTCGTCGCGACCGTGGTCGCGGACCCCTGCCACAACGCCGAACTCCTGGTGGTCGCAGGGACGGATCTGGTGCGGGTCCGGCAGACCGTGCCCATGGATCACAATCCCGGCCTGCCGCCCGCCCGCCCCGATGCCGAATGGCTGCAACCGCTGCGGGAGCGGGCCGCGGCCACCCGTCCGCCCCGCTCCAAAACGCCCCTCTATACCAGCGCGGCAGTGATTCTCGCCGTCGCCGCGTTGGTCGGCGGGGCGTTCGCGCTGGTCCGATCGACCGGCGGCGAGAGCGAAGCCGCGGCGCCCTCCGCGCCGGTGACCGCCGAGACCACGGCCGACATCGGATCCGGATCCGATTCGGGACCGCGCACCGTGGGCGCGATCCGGCTGACCGTCCCGGACGGCTGGCGGGTCCGGGACCCCGCCGCCGATGCCTCCCAGCGCCTCGAACTGGTGCCGGGCGAGGGTTTGCGGGCTCGGATCACGGTGACCCAGCAGACGGTGGCCGCGGATGTGGGCTACGCCGGGATCGCCGCCGCGCTCGAGGCGCAGATAGCTTCGCGCCCAGCGGGTTCCGTATCCGCCATCCGCCGCGATGTGGTCTTCGCCGGCCGTCCCGGACTGGCCTATTCCGAGCATCCTGACGACGGATCCACCGTTGACTGGCATGTTATCGTCGAGCACAGCATCCAGATCAGTATCGGATGCCAGTACCAGACAGGGGGGCAGGACTCGATCACACCTATCTGTGAAGACCTCGCCACCTCGCTGGAGGTCACTCCGTGACGCCGGCCGGGGGGCTTCTCGAAATCCGATGGAACCGATTGGGCGGGTGTCTCGTCCAATCATCGTGAAGGCAAGTTCGGACCGTTTGCGGACGCAGGGGGTCCGGATCCGAACTCGAGTAAGGAGATACCGTGGCGAACCCCAACGTCACTACCGACGTAGCGGCAATGGAGGCTGCTGCCAAACACGTCGAGAACGTGAATTCGCAGCTGCAGACCGAAATCGGAAATGTCCGCAACATCGTTGCCGGTTCGGCGGGGAACTGGGAGGGTGCGGCCGCTGTCACCTTCCGCAAAGTGATGGACGACTACGATACGCAGTCTCGCAAACTGCACGATGTGCTGGCGGAAATCGGCACTCTCATCCGTGAGAACGGCAAGGGCTACACCGCGACCGAACAGGCGAACCAGGATGCCCTGGCCGCGCTGGGCGGTTCGTCCGAACTCGGGTCCAGCCTGAACATCTGAACGTTTTCGGTTCACGCGAATCCTAGGAGTTATTGCTATGTCACAGATGAAGTACTCGGAAGGCCAGCTGATGGCCATGACCGGCGACCTTCGTACCTCGAAGGGCCGGCTGACCGAAACCCACGACGAGCTCCAGGGCTACGTCGCCGCCCTCGCCGCCGAATGGGAATCCGGTGCGCAGGAGGCCTACCGCACCAAGCAGACCCGCTGGGACGAGGCCCACAACGGCCTGCTCGACATCATGGAGCGTCTCGCCAAGATCGTCGAGGACGGTGCCCTCGAAATGTCGACTACCGATAAACTGAATGCGTCGCGCTGGGCCTAGTCCGACAGAGCGGCCGCAAACAGATCGAAACCACGGTTGTGCCCCGAGATTTACGCTCGGGGCATAATCGCTTTCTCCCGCACGAGCTTCCCGCGGTATCACTCGATAATGTCGGAAATCGACGGAATCATGTTGTTCACGAGAGTGCCCGCCGCCTGATGATGACCATAGTGATGGCCGACAGATCCGGCGGGGAGACCATCGGCGACAGATCACGAGATGATATCGCCTGTCTTCGGTCCCGACGAATTGCGATCCGGTGGAATGGTACTGCGTATTACCGGCGTCCGGCCCGGTACGCGGTGGCCGGATGGAGCCGAACAGCGGCGACTGTCCGGCCGAAGGCACCGACCGGCCCGGCTCGATGCGGGTGTGGCCGCGCCGGGTCCGGGCGGCGGGGCTCCGCGCCGCACCTCGTGTGGCGGGCCCATTCCCATTCGATCTGGATGATTGAGGGTGTGCGTCTCCGCAGTTACGGCGTTATCGCCGCTTCGATCGTCGCGTTACTTCTCGCCGGGTGCGGGGGTGGCGAGGATCTGGTGCCCATTCCCGAGGGGATTCCGCCCGGCCCCGGGGTGCCGTTGCCGGTGATCGATATCGATGCCCCCGGCCGCACCGCGGTGCAGTTGAACGGCTGGGCCGCCGATCACGCCGGAACGCTGGAGATGCCGGTGACCGCGCTGGAGGCGTACGGGTACGCGGCGGCGGTGATGGGGCGGGCCCGGCCGGACTGCGGGATCGGGTGGACCACGCTGGCGGGGATCGGGAGTGTGGAAAGCGATCACGGGCGGCACCGGGGAGCCGAGGTGCGTGACGACGGGCTGGTGGAGCCGTCCATCATCGGGATTCCGCTGGACGGGTCTCCGGGCGTGGCCGAGATCCGGGATTCCGACGGCGGCCGGCTCGACGGCGACGGGGTATTCGATCGGGCGGTGGGGCCGATGCAGTTCATTCCCGAGACCTGGCGCAAATGGGGCGTGGACGCCAACGGTGACGGGGTCGCCGATCCGCACAGTATCGACGACGCCGCGCTCACCGCGGCCCGCTACCTGTGCGTCAGTGGTGGGGACCTGCGCACCGCCGAGGGGTGGAGCAGGGCTTTGTTCACCTACAACAGGTCGGAGAGCTATATGAAGCTGGTCCGGGATCGCGCCGCGGCCTACAGCGTGGGCCGCCGGGTGTGACCGGCGCCGGGAAGTCGGGCAGGGGCCCTGCGGGGCGGCGGATGGACTGGCCGCGACCGGGCCTATTAGGCTCGCAACCGCACGGCTCTTCCCTGATCATCACCGTGCCAGCAGCCGAAGGAGTGTTGTTTTCGTGGCCATCATCGAACAGGTCGGAGCTCGCGAGATCCTGGATTCTCGGGGTAACCCCACCGTCGAGGTCGAGATCGCCCTCGACGACGGCACCCTGACCCGCGCAGCAGTGCCCTCCGGGGCCTCCACCGGCGAGCACGAGGCCGTGGAACTGCGCGACGGCGGGGAGCGCTACAACGGTAAAGGTGTGCAGAAGGCCGTCGAGGGTGTGCTCGACGAGATCGCCCCGGCGGTGATCGGGCTCGACGCGGTGGAGCAGCGCACCGTCGACCAGGCCCTGCTGGATCTGGACGGCACCCCGGACAAGTCCCGGCTCGGCGCGAACGCGCTGCTGGGTGTTTCGCTCGCGGTGGCGCGGGCGGCGGCGGAGTCCTCGGGACTGGAACTGTTCCGCTACCTGGGCGGACCGAACGCCCATGTGCTGCCGGTGCCGATGATGAACATCCTCAACGGTGGCGCGCACGCCGATACCGGAGTGGATGTCCAGGAGTTCATGGTCGCTCCCATCGGCGCGCCGACGTTCAAGGAATCGCTGCGCTGGGGCGCGGAGGTCTACCACGCGCTCAAATCGGTGCTGAAGGAGAAGGGTCTGGCCACCGGGCTGGGCGACGAGGGCGGGTTCGCGCCGGATGTCGCCGGCACCAAGGAGGCGCTGGACCTGATCAGCGTGGCGATCGGCAAGACCGGCCTGAAACTGGGCCGGGATGTGGCGCTGGCGCTGGATGTGGCGGCCACCGAGTTCTTCCGCGACGGTGCGTACCAGTTCGAGGGTTCGGCGCGGTCGGCCTCGGAGATGGCCAAGTTCTACGCCGAGCTGAAGGCGTCGTATCCGCTGGTCTCCATCGAGGATCCGCTGTCGGAGGACGACTGGGACGGCTGGGTGGCCCTCACCGACGAGATCGGTGACAAAGTGCAGCTGGTCGGCGACGACCTGTTCGTCACCAACCCCGATCGCCTCGAGGACGGTATCGCCAAGGGTGCGGCCAACGCGCTGCTGGTGAAGGTGAACCAGATCGGCACCCTCACCGAAACCCTGGACGCCGTGGAACTGGCGCACCGCAACGGGTACAAGACGATGATGTCGCATCGTTCGGGCGAGACCGAGGACACCACCATCGCCGATCTGGCGGTCGCGGTGGGCAGCGGTCAGATCAAGACCGGGGCCCCGGCCCGCAGCGAGCGGGTTGCCAAGTACAACCAGCTGCTGCGGATCGAGGACGCGCTCGGCGATTCGGCCCGCTATGCCGGTGATGTGGCGTTCCCGCGGTTCACGTTCGAGGACTGAGTAGATGTCGGAGCGGCGTGCGCGCGGTAGCAGCCCCGCGGGGCGGGGCGACCGCCGCACGTCGCGGGCGCCGCGCCGCCGCCCGGCCGCCGAAGTACACGGCGGCGCCGACCGGGTGCGGCGCACCGCCCGCGGTTCCGCCGCCCGCGGGGAGGGCGCGCGGGACTGGTCGGAACGGACGATCTTCGGGTTGTCCGCCGGTAAGGCGATCATCCTCGCGATGGTGATCTGTGCGCTGGCCATGACTTTGGCCGTGCCCATGCGGACCTATTTCACCCAGCGCGCCGAGGCCGACCAGCTGGCCGCCGAACGCCGTGTCCTCGCCGACGATATCGCCCGGTTGAAGGACCGCCGGGCCCAGCAGGAGGACCCCGCCTACATCCGGTCCGAGGCCCGCGACCGGTTACGTCTGGTGATGCCCGGGGAGACGCCCTATATCGTGCAGGTCCCGGGTATCGAGGCGCCCGCCCCGGCCGGTCCGGCCGCGCCGGAACGCGCACCCGACCCGTGGTACACGGATCTGTGGCGCAGTGTCTCCGAACCACCCCCGAATCCCGAAACCCCCGCGCCGCAGCCGGAAGGACCCAGGTGAGCACACCCGACGACCGAGATCTGCAGATCGTCGCCGAACAATTGGGCCGCGCCCCGCGCGGGGTGCTCGCCATCGCCTACCGCACCCCCGACGGTTTGCCCGCCGTGGTGAAAACCGCTCCGAAGCTCGATGACGGAACCCCGTTCCCCACGCTCTATTACCTCACCGACCCGCGGCTCACCGCGGAGGCGAGCCGGCTGGAATCCGCGGGCGTGATGAAGGGGATGACCGAGCGACTGGGGCACGACCTCGAACTGGCCGCGGGCTACCGGGCGGCGCACGAGAGCTATCTCGCCGAACGTGACGAAATCGAATCGCTCGGTACCGATTTCAGTGGCGGCGGAATGCCGGATCGGGTGAAATGCCTGCATGTGCTTATCGCGCACGCTCTGGCGAAGGGGCCGGGGGTGAACCCGCTCGGCGACGAGGCGGTGGCGCTCGCGGCCCGGGGGGAATTGCGCGGGACGGCGATTCCGGCGGACTGGCCGGATGATGTGGCGACGGAAGAGGATCTATGACCGACAGGGTTGCCGCGGTGGACTGCGGCACGAACTCCATCCGCCTGCTGATCGCCGATATCGGAGCCGACGGTGCCCTGGCCGATGTGCATCGGGAAATGCGGATCGTGCGGCTCGGCAAAGGCGTGGACGCGACCGGCCGGCTCGACCCGGAGGCCATCGAACGCACCCGGGTGGCGCTGGCCGACTATGTGGCGCTGATGATCGAGCACGAGGTGCGGCGGGTGCGGATGGTCGCCACGTCCGCGACCCGCGATGCGTCCAACCGCGAGGATTTCTTCGCCATGACCCGGGCCGAACTGGGGAAGGTGGTGGCCGGGGCGGAAGCGGAGGTCATCACCGGTGACGAGGAGGCGCGGCTGTCGTTCGCCGGCGCGGTGGGGGAGCTGTCCGCGGAAGCGGGGCCGTTCGTGGTGGTCGATCTGGGTGGCGGGTCCACCGAGCTGGTGGTCGGCGACGGCGGCGGGGTGCGGGCGGCCTTCTCGGCCGATATCGGCTGCGTCCGGGTTACCGAACGCTGCCTGCACGGTGATCCGCCGACCCCGGAGCAGGTGGCCGCCGGGCGCGAGTTCGCGACCGAACGGCTCACCGAGGCATTCACCCACGTGCCGGTGGAGGGCACACACACCTGGGTCGGGGTCGCGGGCACCATGACCACGCTGGCCGCGGTGGCCCTGGATCTGCCCGAATACGATTCGGCGAAAACCCATCTGGCGCGGATCGGCCTGCCGGAGCTGAACGCCGTCTGCGACCGGCTGCTCGGGATGACCCACGACCAGCGGGCCGCACTGGGCCCGATGCATCCCGGCCGGGTGGATGTGATCGGCGCCGGAGCGTTGATCACCGAGGTGCTGGCTGCGGAACTGTCGCGCCGGGCCGGTATCGCGGAGCTGGTGGTCAGCGAGCACGACATCCTCGACGGGATCGCACTCTCGATCGCCTGACCGCGCGAGGCCGCCGCCGGCCGCTCGTGAACGCGCGGTATCGGATCGGTGCGGGATGCCACGCGGGCACCCCGGCCCGTGGGACAGTCGGGGAATGTCCGAAGCACCAACACCCGCGGTCGCCGACCGGACTTTTTTCGGTCATCCGATCGGGCTCGTCAACCTGTTCGGCGTGGAACTGTGGGAGCGGTTCTCGTTCTACGGGATGCTCACCATCCTCGGCTATTACCTGTACTACGAGACGACCGACGGTGGGCTCGGGCTCGATCAGGACGCCGCGATCGGTCTCGTCGGGGCCTACGGCGGGCTCGTCTATCTGTGCACCGTGCTCGGCGGCTGGGTCTCCGACCGGCTGATCGGGATGGAGCGGACCGTCCTCTACGGCGGTGTGGTGGTGATGGCCGGGCATATCGCCCTGGCGCTGATCCCCGGGCTCGCCGGTGTCGGTGTGGGCCTGGTGCTGGTCGCGCTGGGTAGCGGGGCGCTGAAATCCAACGCCTCCGCCCTGCTGGGCACGCTCTATCCGAAGGGCGACCCGCGGGTCGACGGTGGTTTCACCCTGTTCTACCTCGGGATCAATCTCGGTGCGTTCGTCGGACCGCTGCTCACCGGGCTGTTGCAGGAGGAGTGGGGTTTCCACGCGGGATTCGGCGCGGCCGCCGTCGGAATGGCGCTGGGCCTGATCCAGTACGTGGTGTTCCGGCGCAACCTGGGCAGCGCGGGGCGTGAGGTTCCCGATCCGCTCCCGCGCAAGGCGGCCGGACCGCTGATCGTGCTGCTGGTCGCGGTTCTGCTGCTGATCGCGCTGGTGCTGGTGACAGGTTTGGTCACCATCGACAATCTGCCGGATGTGACCACCGGACTGATCATCGTGGCCGCGATAGCGTATTTCGCCGTTCTGCTCACCCACCGCCGCGTCACCCCCATCGAACGCAGCCGGGTGTGGGCGTTTCTCCCGCTGTTTCTCGCCAATGTGGTGTTCTGGTCGCTGTTCCAGCAGATCTTCACCGTGCTCGCCGTGTATTCCGACGAGCGGATGGACTGGAACATCTTCGGATGGACGGCGCCGTCGAGCTGGATCGGTTCGGTGGAGCCGGTGTGGATCATCGCCCTGTCGCCGCTGTTCGCGCTGATGTGGACGAAACTCGGTGACCGGGCACCGAGCACCCCGCGTAAGTTCGCTCTCGGGGTGGCGGGGATGGGGGCGGCCTTCCTGCTGTTCCTGCCGATGGCCGGAACCACGGGCCGGGCGGTGCCGGCGCTGGTGGTGCTGTTCATCATGGCGGTGTTCGCGGTCTCGGAGCTGTTGATCTCCCCGATCGGGCTGGCGGTGAGCACCCAGCTGGCGCCCGAGCATTTCCGCGCCCAGATGATGGCGTTGTATTTCCTGTCGATAGCGCTGGGCACGACGTTGTCGGGATTGCTGGCGCGTTTCTATTCGGCCGACGACGAGTTCGCGTACTTCGGGATCACCGGGTTGGTCGCGATCGCGGCCGGTGCGGTGATTGCGGGGCTCTCGCCGTGGATAACCCGATATATGTCGGGAGTGCATTAGCGTTCCCGGTACTTGCGCCAGAATGATGAGGAGGCCGCAATGACCACCCCGACCCGACGGAATTCGCTGTTCCGCACCAAATCGGTGGAGCAGTCGATCCGGGATACCGACGAGCCCGGTTCGAGACTGCGCAAAGACCTCACATCCTGGGACCTGGCCATCTTCGGTGTCGCCGTGGTCATCGGCGCCGGTATCTTCACCCTCACCGCCCGCACCGCCGGGAATGTGGCGGGCCCCTCGGTATCCCTGGCGTTCGTCTTCGCGGCCGTCGCCTGCGGTCTCACCGCCCTCTGCTACGCCGAGTTCGCCTCCACCGTCCCGGTGGCCGGTAGCGCCTACACGTTCTCCTACGCGACCTTCGGCGAGCTCGCGGCCTGGATCATCGGCTGGGATCTGCTGCTGGAGTTCGCGCTGGCCGCGTCGGTGGTGTCCAAGGGCTGGTCGCAATACCTCGGGCAGGTCTTCGACCAGGGCGCCGCGGTGGTGGACCTGGGGCCGGTGAGTTTCGACTGGGGCGCGGTACTGCTGATCGCGGTGCTCACCACCCTGCTCGCGCTCGGTACGAAGCTGTCCTCGCGGGTGTCGGCCATCGCGGTGGCGATCAAGGTCGGCGTGATCCTGCTGGTCATCATTGTCGGGCTCACCTTCTTCGACTCCGCGAATCTGAGCCCGTTCATTCCGGAGGCGGTGCCCGCCGAACAGGAGACCGGGCTGACCCAGTCCCTGTTCTCGTGGATGACCGGCGCCGGTAACACCAATTTCGGCTGGTACGGCCTGCTGGCCGCGGCCAGCCTGGTGTTCTTCGCGTTCATCGGCTTCGACGTCGTCGCCACCGCCGCCGAGGAGACCAAGAATCCGCAGCGCGACCTGCCGCGCGGCATTCTGGGGTCGCTGATCGCGGTGACCATCCTCTACGTCGCCGTGACCGTCGTGCTCACCGGAATGGTGCCCTACACCGATCTCGCCGGCGACGACGCCACCCTGGCGACCGCCTTCGCGCTCAACGGCGCCACCTGGGCCAAGAACATCATCTCCATCGGAGCCCTGGCCGGTCTCACGACCGTTGTCATGGTGATGCTGCTCGGCCAGACCCGGGTGCTGTTCGCGATGTCGCGCGACGGTCTCACCCCTCGCTGGCTCGCTCGCACCGGTGAGCGGGGCACTCCGGTGCGGATCACCGTGATCGTCGGCGTGGTGTGTGCGCTGCTGGCCGGGTTCGTGGATTTCGGCACGCTGGAGGAGATGGTGAACATCGGCACGTTGTTCGCCTTCCTGCTGGTCTCCATCGGCGTGGTGATCCTGCGCCGGATGCGCCCCGACCTGCCCCGTGGGTTCCGGGTGCCGCTGGTGCCGCTGGTGCCGATTCTGGCGGTGCTGTCCTGCCTGTGGCTGATGGTGAATCTGTCGGTCGAGACATGGCTGCGTTTCGTAGTCTGGATGCTGCTCGGTTTGGTGATGTACTTCGCATACGGCCGACGGCATTCGCTGCTCGGCAGGTCCGCTTCCGAACAGGAGTGAGCGCGATGCGTCTACCGTGGCGGTGGTTCCGGCGCCGGGAGGAACCGTTCCTACGTACGCCGGTGCCGTCCGAGGCCACCGGTACAGATCTGGTGGTGGAATGGATCGACGCGGTGACCACCGGTCTGGCCACCGCCCCGCCCGGCCCACCGGAGGCCGCGCCGGCGCGGGTGTGCGACGGGATGTTCACCGCCGCGACCATCGTCGCGGTGCTCATCGAGAAGGTCGCCGACCGCACCGAGTACCGGGTCGCGAACAACCGCTGTATGGCCTCGGCGGTGGATTTCATGAAGGTTCTCGGGGAGGACACCCTGCGCCGCTACCGGATCGACGGGGTGCAGCCGGTGGGCTGGGAGAACATGGGCACCGAGATGGACGAGACGGTGATCGCCCGCCGGCTCGGCCGGCTCGGTGAGGCGCTGCAGATGGCGCTGCTGGCGGTCACCACGGACTACGACCTGTCCGACGAGGTCCGGGAGGCCGCGGAGGAGTCCGGACTGCTGGCGGCGGACGTCCTGGTGGAGGCATGTCAGGCGATTCAGACAGACCCCACCATGTGACTCCCACTCACGGGTATTCCGGTACGGGTGTACGAGTCGGTAGTGTGTGGTCCGCACGCCCCCATAGCCCAATTGGCAGAGGCAGCGGACTTAAAATCCGCCAAGTGTGGGTTCGAGTCCCACTGGGGGCACTACTGCGCCGCAGGTAGGACACCATGTCCGAGTTCCGGGCGGGTGTCAGGAGCCTGCTCTGTCCGCGCCGAGTCCGCAGCGCGATGGCCGGGAGGTCATCGTGGTATCGACCGCGCGATCCGGAATCCGATGTCGTCGAGGTCGACCGTGGGATGGCTGCGGCGGCGGACCGAAGCGCGGCAACTCCAGTGCTCGTCGAACCACCCACCGCCGCGAAGTACCCGGTAGTTGCCGTAGACGTCCGGATCGTAGCGGTCCCAGCACCATTCCCAGACCGTGCCGAGCATATCGTGGAGCCCCCACGCGTTGGGCTGCTTGGTTCCGACCTCGGGTAGCCGGTCACCGGAGTTCCCCCGGTACCAGGCGATATCGTCGAGCCGGCCGTAGCGCGGGCCGGTCGTGCCCGCGCGACACGCGTATTCCCATTCGGCCTCGGTCGGCAGCCGGAATCCGTCGGACGACGCGATCTGCTCGACGGTGTCGCCGGGGCCGATCCGGTACGCCGGTGCCGAGCCGGCCTGTTCGGACCAGGCGTTGCAGAACCGGATCGCGTCGTTCCAGGAGACGCTGTCGGCGGGCAAGCGGTCATCCCGGGGTTCACCCGACCGCTGTCCTGAGATCTCCAGGTACTGCGCTCGGGTGACCGGAACGGTCGCCAGACGGAACGGGGCGAGGTCCACCTGCCAGCTGCGCTGTGTCCGCCGATCCGACAATGTCACCTGGCCCGCCGGGATGTCGACCAGTTTCACGAGACGACCGCGGCCGGGCGGTCGAGCCGGCAGATGTGGCGCGCCCGGTCGTCCACCGGATTGTCGCGAACCTCGGGACGCCGGGTGATCATGGTGTGCCTCCGGGATGCGTTGGTATCGGCAGCACTGCACCCTGGCTGCCGGTCCCGATCATCGCACGGTCGGACGGCGCGGATACCGCCGCGATCGGCACTGTCCCGGGACCTTCAGGGATGAAATCCCGGCGCTTGCCGCGGTATCGCGCCATACGCGGGCGGGGCCGGGCGCTTGGCCGAGACCGACGAGGCGATTCCCACGCCGGCGGCCGCGAGCAACGCGAAGAACAGGAACGGCACCCCCACCAGGTACGCAACCCGGAAACTCACCGAATCCGAGATCAGCCCGCAGACGACCGGGGCGATCACCAGCGCCAGGAACCCGGGTACCGCCACGGCCGCCGTCGCGATACCGCGCGCCTGGTTCATGGCAGGCAGCAACGCCACGGTCGCTCCGGCGGCGGCACCCGTACCGAGCCCGCCGAGAACCCGCCCCACCAGCAGCATCCCGGAACCACCACCCAGTGCGACGAGCAGAAGTCCGAGGAACATGACGACGACCGCGGAAACACTCACCGCCGTCAAGGCGCGGGAAGAGAGCAGGTAGCCGAGCGGGAACGCCACCGCGGCCGCGATCACATAGGTGAGAATTGCTGTCACCAGGAATCCCGCGCCCGACAAACCGAGATCCATCTGGATAGCGGAGGCGCCGCCGAGCCGGAACACGCTGGTGAAGATCGCCAAACCGACAACTGCGGCCGGGGCGGGACCCAGCAGGGTCCACGCGGGTCGGGGTCCGGTCGGGAATGCGATCTTGCCCTGCGGCGGTAACGCGGCCATGCGGTCACATTAGGTCAACGGCCGCACGCCCACCATCCCAACGGACCGCTCCGGCAGCCGGTCTCAGCGGCCGGGCAGTATCAGGGCCAATACGAACAAGCCGATTCCGATGATCGCAAGCGCGGCCAGATCAGGACTCCAGATCACGGCCGCCGCCCAGTGGTCGCGGAGCCCCACCGATACACCTGCGTGGCCGTGATCAGGTCGGCCACTTCGGTGACGACCCACCACGGCGTATCCGGCTCCAGCATGCCGAGATGGGGGACGGCAACGGCGTCCGCGGCGTACTCCAGCGCGTACTGAACCGCGATCAGCGCTGCGAGTACCGCTCGCGTATCCGTTCTGATGGTGTGGGCGACGCGCAGTCCGTGATACCGCACCAGCGACTCGAACACCGATGGGTCGTGCTCGGTGTGCAACAGTGCGACCGTCCGCCGTGTGAATTCGTGCGCCTCGGCGCTTCCTGGGTCCGGCACAACCAACCCTCCTCCTTGTACTCATGGCTACACCCGGTATCGAGGGGCCGAACGCCTTCACCCCGATACCGGGTGCATACCGAGAAGCGTGTCGTGACCTGGTAATTCGCGATAGTGTTGCGTTGTGGCCACCGTGTGGCCGGGAGGGTTCGGCGGTACTGCAACGCAGGTGGTGGAGGGGCATGGACGAGTGGAAGGCATTCGGGACCGAGCTGCGGCGGCTGCGGTTGCGCGCGGGACTGTCGGTGCGCGGGCTGGCCCGGGAGCTGCACTACGACGCCGGTGCGCTGTCCCGGTTCGAGAACGCTCGCCGCAAACCGCCGTTCGAGCTCGTCGAGGCGATGGATCGGGCATTGTCCTCCGGCGGCTCGCTCGGCTCGTTGTACGAAAGCCTTGTGCCCGTCTCGCCGGAGTCCGACCGGGCGACCCGGTTGCAGTTGCGGGAGTCCGTCGCACTGACAGAACGGCGCTATATCGACATAGCTCTGGCGGGCGAACTTTCGGAGCTGCTGGCCGAGAGTCGCAGGCTCGAGGATCGAGTGGGTTCCCAGCTGGTGCTGGCGCTGGGGGAGCGACAGGCTCGCATCGCCGCCGCGCTGGCTGTTGAGGCAAGAGGGGTGTCTCGCGCGGATATCGTCGATGCCGCGGCCGGATGGCAGCAGTTCGCCGGCTGGCTCCATGCGAGCCTCGGCCACCATGCCGCGGCTATCCAGCACTACCGGGTGGCGCTGGAACTGGCGACCGAGAGCGGCGATCCGAATATGCTCTCGACCGCGCTCGCGATGCGGGGGCATGTCGCGTGGATGGCCGGGGATATCGGTTCGATGATCGGTTTGTCCCGCGCTGCGCAACGCGATGCGGGGGCCCTGAACCCGACCGTTCTCGCGCTCGCCGTTCAGCAGGAGGGCCGTGGCCTGGGAATCGAGGGCGACGTGGACGGTATGGAAGTGAAGCTCGACACGGCCGCTGAGCTGATCGCACGCGGTGCCGATCGACCGGACGCCCAGTACTTCTACTCCGATGCGTTGATCGAGATCCAGCGGGGGATGGCCTACCGGCTGGCTCGCCAGTGGGACAAGGCAGTGGTGTGGCTGGACCGCGGCCTGGCCGGTTTCGACTCCGGCCTGCTCGGCTCCGAATGGGCGACCTGGTACGTCGCTGAATTCGCGTGTGCGCTGGCCGCGGCGGGTGAACCCGAAGCGGCGAGTGACCGGGCCCGGCGGGCACTTCGGGTCGCGATGACGACCCCCGGTTCCAGATTGCCGGGGTTCATTCGAGATCTACAGCGGCAGATGGCGGTGAAATGGCCCGGTAACCAAGCCGTCGCCGCCCTCGGCGAAGAGCTGGATGATGCCCCTCCGAAGCAGGTAGGTATGTGACGCGGCCGGTTCGTCGGCTCGTCCGGTGGGGTGATGGACCCGAGTTGCGAGCACTCGGAGACCTGCTCGAAAGCGCGGCGATGTCAGGCGTACAACATGGATGACTTCCTATCGCGGGAAGTGCGGGCCGGTCCGCTCGGCCACTACTGGTTCTTGACCTTCGAGGACAAGACGACCTTCCTTGCTCGCGCCGAAGCTTGTCAGCAGCACATCGATCCGGTGTACTTCGAGCCCACTCCAATCGGTGGCCTGCATCTTACTGTCGACAGGATCGCGCGAGTCGGCGCGAGTACTCCTGGGCAGCGGGCGGCGATTGTCGATGCCGCCCGGCCGGTTCTGCATCAGCTCGCTTCGTTCACCACGACGATCGGGTGCGTAACCAATCTGCGTGGCGCGATCGGGTTCGTCCTGGAGCCTGCCGAGAGGATTTATGCCCTTCGCGATCTGCTGCGGACGGCGACTCGATCGGTGTTGCCGGACGCGGCCGTCAAGGATTCACCGACCGCGCCGCACGTGACGATCGCCTACCCGAAATACGAAGGGCTGGAGACGTTAGCTGCCACCACCGCAGAAGGAATCGGTACTCCTCTGGACAGTGTGGAGATAGCTGTGTCGGAAGCTGTCATGGTCGCGCTCGAACGATATGGACACAGCTACCGGTGGAATACGGTCGCGCGCTTACGGCTCGGTACCGCCTGTCGTTCGCAAAGCGCGCGCTGAGAGGCACGGCCTGCAAATGCGGTGATCAGTCCTGGACGGTTGCTGCGGGTGGGGTCCAGGTGCCGTCGAGGATGGTTTCGTCGGGCCAGTAGGCGCGGAGGAAGAGGGAGAATTCGTCGTTGGGGGCCGGGATCCAGTTCGTCAGGAGTTTCGGTTCGCTGGGCCCCGCCCCGCCCACGGTGAGGGTGAGGGAGCCGTCGTCGCCGTAGTTGAGGTCCTGGTTCTTGGTGCCCAGGGAGTAGCGGTCGAGTTCGTTGGGGTGGAAGAAATGGTGTTTGTTGTAGACCGTCAGCGACCAGAATCCCTTGACCGGCGGTAGTTGCCCCGCGGGGAAGCGCACCGAATAGGTGTGGGAGCCGTGCAGGCGTGCGCCGATGTCGTCGAGATCCTGGTAGTAGTAGACGGTTTCGTTGGGGGTGTTGACGAAGATGTTGGATTTGCCGATCGCCGTGCGGGACAGGTAGTCGTTGCCGAATTCGGCGCCGTTGCGTTGCGTGGTCCAGTTCCCGGCCACCGGGATGCCGATATTGCGGAACTGGAACAGCTCACCGACCCCATGGTCGGTGTCGACGGCGGTCTGCCGGATTACTTCGGCGATCTCGGGGTCGTGCTCGGCAGCGGTGAGTACGGAGCGGAACCAGGTGTAGAGGGCTTCCTCACCCGGGCGGGCCGGGACCTCCTCGAGTACCTCGGCCAAGGCCGTGAAGAAGGTTTCCGGGTCAACCCACTGGGTTTCGCCCTGCGCGCCGGTGGCCTTACCGCCGCCGAAGGAGGGCGCCGCGGACCAGTCCACGACTTTGACCTCGCCGTCGAACTCGGAGAGGGGATACATGGAGATCCGGTCGACCAGGGGCGCCACCGCGGCGCGATCCCGGTCGGTGTCGTCGAGAAAGACGCGCGGGATCACCACGGCGGACCGGGTGTCGTAGCGGAAAACGCCGGTGATGCCGGTGGGGACCGCGCCGTCCCACGATTCGGGGGCGAGCAGGTAGAAGCCGGGCGCGGTGTCGTACATCTTGCCGATTCGCACGAAGGAATCGGTGCGCTGGTCGACCACCTGATACACCCAGAACCGGTCGCCGAAATCCGGGACCTGCACCACCGACGGCCCCCGGCCGGCATCGAGGACCCCGAATCCGTAGACCACGTCCTGGTTGGGGCAGGCGACGACCCGCTCCTCGGGGCGGATGTAGTCCCGCAGCATGCCGAGGGATCCGGGCGGACCGGCGGGCACGATCCCGGCCAGCAGGCCGGGTTCGGGAAGTTGTTCCATGAAGACCCGGCGGTTGTGCATGTTCACCAGGGGCCAGCCCCACAGGTACGCCTGCCGCGCCACGGCGGCGGCATAGTCCGGGGTCATCTTCGGATTCGCGAAACCGGTGGTCATCGGCTGCTCCTCTGCCTCGGTCCACTACCTGTCCGGTCGTACCGGCAGCCGACCGTACGGCGCGGGCGCCCGCCTGCGTATCACCCGCGCGGGGTGAATGCGCCGGACGGGAAAGGAAGGGCGCTCGACGGGCCGCCGGACCGCGGCGCTGAAGGCGTGGGCGCAGGTGGCCCGGTGTTTTCGGTGATCTGAGGTAGGGGGCAAGTCCCAGTGGGCGACATGCGTGCCCGATTCGGGTGGGTGTCGTCGCTCATGCGGGGTACCTTCGGCGTATGACGGAACCGTCGCACAACTACGGTCGGCAAGACCCCTACCGCCAGGGCTACCCGCGCACGCAGGGCTACCCCCAGCAGCCGGGTCAGCCACATCAGCAGCCGGAATACGGCCACCAGGTGGAATACGCGCACCCGGGGGACTACCAGGAGCCGTCCAACGAGCCGAAGATCAATCTCGGGCGGCTCTGGGCGGGCGGGATCGGTACGGCCGCGGTGGTCGCGCTGGTGATCGTGGTCCTGATCATGCTGGTCCGCGGCATCCTGAACATCTCGGTGCTGTCGCCGGAGGGTGCGGGCGCCTACGGCACCGTGTCGACCACCTCGTATGCGATCGCCGGCGGTGCCGCCGCGATCGCGGCCACCGGTCTGCTGAACCTGCTGCTGGCGCTGATGCCCAGTCCGATGCAGTTCTTCTACTGGATCACCGGGCTGCTCACGGCGCTGGCGACGCTGGTGCCGTTCACCCTGGTCGCCGGCCTGGACGCCAAGATCGCCACCGCCGTGATCAACCTGATCGCCGGTCTGTGCATCATGTCGCTGCTGGGCGGGATCGGGGCCAGCGCGATCATCCGGCGTCCGCAGCAGTACTGAGACCGGCAGGTCACGCCGCCCGCCACGGCGGGGCGGCGGCGTCGTGCTGCCGGCGGCCGGTCCGGCCTCAGCCGGGGACGTAGGCGCGGACCGCCGCGAGATATTCGGTGATGGCGCGGCGGTTGTGCTCCATACAGCGGATGCGGTCCTCCATCCGCTCGCGCTCCTGTTCGAGGGTCGCGAGCATTTCCGGAGTCGCGTCCGGGAAGTAGATGGTGCGCGGTGTGTCCAGGCAGGGCAGGATCTGTTTGATGATCCGCGTCGGCAGACCGGCATCGAGTAGCCCACGGATCTGGACCACTCGGTCCACGAAGCGATCGTCGTAGTCGCGGTAGCCGTTGGCGCAGCGTCGTGCGGCGATCAGGCCCTGCTCCTCGTAGTAGCGCAGCAACCGCCGCGAGGTGCCGGTGCGCTCCGACAGTTCACCGATTCTCATCCACCGACCTCGCCGCTTGACCTTCACATTGATGTGAAGGTTCGAGCATAGCGGTATGGACAACGAACTCTTCGAATACAGCGCAATCGTCGATCGCGACCCCATCGAGTGGCCGGGCGGCGCGCGGGTGGCGTTCTATGTGGGTCTCAATATCGAGCACTACGAACTCGGCAGGCCCTCCACCAGTATCTTCCCGGGCACCGCCGCGCTCGTGCCCGACCCGCTCAACTACGGCTGGCGCGACTACGGGCCGCGCGTGGGGTTCTGGCGGGTGCTGGACGCGCTGGACCGGCACGGCATCCGCGCCAGTGTGCTGCTCAATTCCGATGTCGCACGGCACTATCCGCGGATCATCGAGGCGGGCCGGGAACGGAACTGGGCCTGGCTCGCGCACGGGAAGAACAATTCGATACTCCAGCCGGAGGTCGCGGCCGCCGACGAGCGTGCGTATCTGACCGAGGTGATCACCACGATCGAGCAGGCCACCGGCACGCGCCCGCGTGGGTGGATGGGGCCGGCGCTGAGCGAAAGCCCGCGCACGCCGGAGTTGCTCGCCGAACTCGGTCTCGGCTACGTACTCGACTGGACCAACGATGACCAGCCCTACCGGTTACGCGTTCCGGGCCTGCTGAGCGTGCCGTACTCGGTGGAGTTGAACGACAACACGCTCTTCCTGGGGACGGGTCTCACCGGACCGGATTTCGTCGGGATCGTGCGCGACCAGCTGGACCGCTTGTACGAGGATTCGGCCGGTAGCGGCCGGGTGATGGCGCTGGCGCTGCACCCGTTCGTCATCGGCCAGGCGTTCCGGGCCGGATACCTCGACCGGGCCCTGGACTACATCGCCGGGCATCCGGGAGTCTGGCTCACCACCAGCGACGATATCGCCGATCACTTCGCCCGGACGGCGGCCGCGGCGGACAGGGTACCCGGCTGAGCGGTGGGGCGGTCCCGCAGGATTATCCGGCGAGAGGTGCGGCGGGGCATGCGACCACTCTTACCAGGGGTGGGGGATATCGCCGAACGATTTATCTTCGCTGTCCTGACCTGGAGGTCCGTGCGGTCCGGGGATTGGGTTCACGGTGATCGCAACCCGTGTCACGGCGGTGGAGACGTCGTAACCTCGGATCTCCGGTCCAGGTTCGGGAGCACACCGTCATGATCAAATTACTCGTATTCACCCTTGTGGGTATCGGCGCGCAGATCGTCGACGGCACGCTCGGGATGGCCTTCGGCGTCACCGCGACGACGCTGCTGGTGCTGAGTGGGACAGGTGCCGCGCATGCCAGCGCGGCGGTCCACTTCGCCGAGGTCGCCACCACCCTGGCCTCCGGGGCGTCGCATTGGAAGTTCGGCAATATCGACTGGAAGATGGTCCTGCGGCTCGGTGTGCCCGGCGGTATCGGCGCCTTCCTCGGCGCGACCGTGCTGTCGCGGATCTCGACCGAATCGGCGGCGCCCGTCACCGCGGGCATCCTGCTCGCGATCGGTGTGTTCCTGGTGATCCGGTTCTCGTCCCGGCCGCCGGTGGAATTCGTGACCTCGGAGAAGACCGCTCATTCCGCGAAATTCCTGACCCCGCTGGGTCTCTTCGGTGGTTTCATCGACGCCAGCGGTGGCGGCGGCTGGGGCCCGGTCACCACCAGCACTCTGCTGACCACCGGTCGCAGCGCGCCCCGTACGGTCATCGGCTCGGTGAGCGCCTCGGAGTTCATCGTGTCCGCGTCGGCCAGCGTCGGCTTCCTGCTGGGCCTCGGTTCGGACTTCTTCGACAACCTGCTGATCATCGCGGGCCTGGCGCTCGGTGGCGTGATCGCCGCTCCGATCGCCGCGTGGCTGGTGAGCCGCATCACTCCCGGCGTGCTCGGTACCGGTGTCGGTGGGTTGCTGGTGCTCACGAACGCGCGCACCCTGTTCAAGTACTTCGATATCGAGGGCGCACCGCGGACCATCGCCTATGTGCTGATCGCCGTGGTCGCGGTCGGCCTGACCCTGTACGCGTGGAACAAGGCCCGGATCGCCAAGGCCGCGGAAACCGTGCCGGCCGTGGATGCCGACGGAGCCGCTCCGGCCACCGGAACCGAATCCGCGGTCCCGGAGGTCGCCGCGGAGGAGTCCGGTATCGCGCCGGAATCGACGCCCGTGCGATGAGACCGGTACCCGGTGCCCCGCTACGGTGGCCGGCCCGGGGATGAGGGAGCGGCGCCCGGTCCCGGACAGCAGAGTCCGGTCGACCGGGCGCTCGTCTGTGCGTGGCCGGTTCAGTCGACGGGGGCGACCCGGATGAGGTTGCCGTCCGGGTCGGCGATCACGAAAGTGCGCCCGAACACGGCATCGTGCGGGTCCTGGACGATCTCCACACCGTGGGAGACCCAGGTGTCGAAACGACGGTCGATCGCGTCCGGCCCGTCCGGGACGTTCAGGCAGAGTTCGCTGGTGCGCGCCCCCGCGGCGGACAGCTTTTCGGCGTGTCCGCTCCACAGGGCGAGTTTCAGACCGCCGCCCAGGTCGAACGTGATGAATCGCGGTGACTCGAAATCCGGGGTCATCTCGAACAGATCCGAGTAGAAACGCGCCGAGGCGGCCGCGTCGGTGACGTACACGATGAACATGTTCGGGGTCGGCATGGGTGGCGTGACCTTTCGCGTTCGGTGCGGTTCAGATGAGGATGCCCGAGCAGGCCCGTAAACCGGGTGAGGTGGTCCCTGCGCGCCGGATCCGGCGCAGGTCGGCGGACTGCGCTCGTCCGATGGTGTCGGACCGGGCCGGTAGTGTGACGCGGCGCCGTCGGGGCGGGGGAGCGGGTGCGTATCCGATCGCGGGATCCGGGTCCCGCCGATCGGTAACGGAGCGACGGTCACCCGGCGATACTGCTGGACACGGCCGTAACCGGAAACACTGATACGCCACGGTGATTCGGCTGTCACGATGGTCGCCAGAGGAGGGCTGAGATGTGCAGGGGCATTGCGGGCCGGACCGGCGAGAACCCGGCGGCGGCCGCCGTCCGGGCTCGGGCGGACACCACGGTCCGGGCGGTGCCGTGATACCGCCGTCCCGGTCGGACCGGGGGTTCCATCCCGGTCTGGCCGATGACCTGGCCGGAGCCGCGCTGGCGCTGGCGCGATGGTTCACGGCGGGCGCCACACTGTGGTGTGTCGCGCCGCGCTGGGAACCGCATGCCCAGCACATCGCCCTGGAGTTCCTGCACCCGGTGGTCGCCGGAACCCCCGCGCTGCCGGCCGCCGCGCTCACCGGACCGGCGCTCGTCGATACCGCGCGGGTCTCGGCACGGGCGGGCGATATCGTCCTCGCGGTCGCCGCATCCGATGAGGCCGAGGTGCGTTCGCTGGTCACCCGGGGACCGGCCTGGGGTGTGCACACCATCTGGATAGGTTCGGGTCCGCACCCCGGCGCGGTCGCCGCCGACCACCTGCTGTGGCTCGACGATCCCGATCCGCGAATATCGTCCCGGGGTGATTTCGTCCTGCTGTATCACGTGCTGTGGGAGCTCACCGTGCGGTGTTTCGACCATCCCGCGCTCATGCGGCCCGAGGCGGAATCACCGAGTGCGGCAACGGTTCATCCGGATCTGGGACAACTCGGCGAAGTGGTGACCCCGCTCGGTGACGGGACAGCGCGTGTCCGGACGGCCACGGGCACCGAAACCGTGGCCACGTCCTTTGTCGAGCCGGTGCACGTGGGCGATCTGGTGCTCGTGCACGCGGGAATGGCGGTGAGCGCCGTCGGTATGGAGGAACAGCGATGAGCGGCGGCAAGGCCGGCAGGCTGCTGGGGGAGTTGGCGGCCTGTGCCCGGGCGCGGGCCGCGGAGAGCGCCGGGTTGCGATCGGAGACGCTCGCGGCCAACGCCGAACGGGTGGCCGAGGCGGCCCGCGAACTCGCGCGCCGATTCACCGCGGGTGGACGGCTGTTCACCTTCGGCAACGGCGGTAGCGCCGCCGACGCCGCCACCCTGGCCGCGCTGTTCGCCCGGCCGCCGGACGGAATCGGACTGCCGGCGTGGTCGCTGTCGGCCGACGAGACGATCCTGACCGCGCTGGGTAACGACATCGGATTCGAATCGGTGTTCGCCCGGCAATTGGCGGCGCGCGGGCAGGCCGGCGATATCGCGGTGGCAATGTCCACCAGCGGGAATTCGGCCGATCTGCTCACCGGATTACGGGAGGCGCGCCGGTGCGGGATGTACACGGTCGGTTTCGCCGGATACGAGGGCGGCGCCCTCGCCCGCGATACGGCCGTCGACCGGTGTTTCGTTATCCGGTCGGGCAGCGTGCACCGGATCCAGGAGGCGCAGGCCCTGCTCGGGTACGCGCTGTGGCTATCGGTCCACCAGCACGGGAGCTTCGCCGGCTGAGGAAGTGCGGCCGGTTATCCGGCCCGGTGCCCACGCCCCGAGGACGAAGGCCATGACCACGGTCAGGATGCCGAGTGCGAGCGAGGCCTGCTGCGCACCGTGCACGAAGGCCTCTTTGGCGAAATCGGCGAGCGGGGCGGCGGCCGGGCCCGCCTTCTCGGTGACCTCCAGTGCGGCGGCCAGCGAATCCTCGACCGGCCCGCGAGCGGCTTCGGGGAGGGCGGGCAGCGCGGGCGCGATCCGGTCGGCGTAGCCGACGGCGAGGATGCTGCCGGAGACCGCGATACCGATGGCGGCGCCCACCTCGCGGGCTGCGTCGTTGACCGCGGAGGCCACCCCGTGTTTCTCCGGCGGTGTGCCGTTGATGATGGCCGCGGTCGCCGGCGCGGTGCACAGACCCAGGCCGGTGCTGAGGATCAACAGGGGCCAGAGCACGTCGATATAGCTGCTGTCCACTGTGGTGCGGGAGACGAGGATCAGCGCGATGCCCACGCACAGCAGGCCCACGAAGGTCGGCAGGCGCAGGCCGAATCGCTCGGCCAGCCGCGGCGCGAATATCGATATACCGATGAGCGGCGCGATCATCGGGGCCATCGCCACCGCCGACATCAGCGGTGAATAGCCGAATATCAGCTGCATGAACTGGACGAACAGCAGGAAGTAACCGAACGCGACGAGGAACTGCACCGCGACACTCACCGAGCCGCTACCGAAGCCGCGGTCGGCGAACAGCCGAACGTCCAGCAGGGGATGCGGCACCCGCAGTTCGACCCCCGCGAATCCGACGGCCGCGACGATCCCGGTGCCGAACAGGCCCAGCACCAGCGGATCGGTCCAGCCGCGAATCGGCGCCTCGATGGCCGCGACGACGACGGCACCGACCGCGGTCGAGGCGGTGATACCACCCCAGAAATCCAGTGGCGGCCGCTGTTCGTCGACGGATTCGGGGACGGTGCAACCGGCCACCGCGAACACCGCGCCCGCCACCGTCATGGCCAGGAAGATCGCCTGCCAGGACCAGATCTGCAGCAGCAGGCCGGATCCCAGGATGCCCAGTACCGCGCCACCGCTCACCACCCCGGCCCACAGCCCGACGGCCACCCCGCGCCGTTCCGGTGGGAACCCGCCGGTGAGCAGCGACAGGGTGGACGGCATCACCAGGGCGGCGCCGACCCCGGCGACCGCGCGGGAGGCGATGATCCACGCGGGCTCTTCCAGGAACAGCGGTATCGCGGACGCGACCGCGAAGACCACCAGGCCCAGCACCATCATGATCCGGCGGCCGTAGCGATCACCGAGTGCTCCGGAGAACAGGACCAGGCAGGCCAGCGCCAGGGTGTATCCGTCGACCACCCAGGTGAGTTGCTGCTGGGTGGCGCCGGTGTCCGCGGCGATCTCCGGGAGCGCGGTATACAGCGCGGCCATGGCCGCGATGACCAGCGCGACGGCCATCGAGGAGAGCGTCAGGAGCCAGATATGAGACCGGGACAGGCTCGTACTCGCAGTCGTCACGGCGACCTCTCGAGGGGTGGAAAACACGGTTACCGACCCATTGATCAGAGCATAATCGGAGACCTGTCCGGACGGTGATCTCTGTCACGGTGCTCGGTGGGGCCGGGTCATGGCCCGTCGAAGCTCCTTTTGACCTGGTGTTTCACGGATATCGCGGTGATGCGGGGCGCGGCCCGGGAGATTCGTTCGGGCGCGTCGGAAATACCGGTCCGTGGCTACGCTGGGGCGAGTGAAGGCAGATACCGCACTCCTGGTTCCGGTCGCCGCCGAGTTGGACGACATCACCTGCGTCGGCCCGGAGGACGATCCGGCCGGTGCCGGGGTCGATCCGGCGGCACTCGAATCCGTCTGGGAATCGGTGCGGGCGTGGTACCGGGTGGGCGCCACTCCGGCCATCCAGGTATGCCTGCGCCGCAACGGCAGAGTCGTACTGAACCGGGCGATCGGGCACGGCCGGGGCAACGCGCCCCAGGACGGGCCGGACGCCGAGCGCGTCCCGGTGACCACCGAAACGCCGTTCTGTGGATTCTCCACCGCGAAAGGCGTTTCCGCCGCGGTGATGTCGATGCTGATCGAAGACGGCGCCTTCGCCGCCGCCGACCCGGTCAGCGCCTACATTCCCGAATTCGCCGCCAACGGTAAGGCCGCGATCACCATCGGCCAGGTACTCGACCACACCGCCGGAGTGCCCTTCGTGACCAAGCCCTACCGGGGCCACCGGCTCGTCTTCGACGAGGAACTCTGTATCCGCGGACTCGCCGATCTGCGACCCTCCTATCCGGCGGGCCGGTTCCGCGTCTACCACGCGCTGACCAGCGGCCTGATCCAGCGACTGCTGGTGCAGCGGGCCACCGGGAAACGGATACGGGAGCATCTCGCCGAACGGGTGCTGGAACCGCTGGGTTTCCGGTGGACGAACCTGGGTGTGCGGCCGGAGGACGTGGACGCCGTGGTGCCGAGTGTGAAAACCGGCCCGCCGCCCTCGCGGGTCGCCTCGTTCGTCGCGGGTAAGGCACTGGGTGGCGGGTTCGCCGCGGACGTGGTGGACCGGGATGACTCCAACCGGGCGTTCCTCACCGCCGAACTGCCGTCCGGGAATCTCGTGACGACCGCGGCCGAACTGTCCCGCTTCTACGAGATACTCGCGCGTGGAGGCGAATTGGACGGGGTCAGGATCATGCGGCCGGAAACTCTGCGGGAAGCGGTGCGGCCGGCGCGCCGGGTGCCGGGTGTCGCCGGGCGGGTGAGCCGGGCCGGCTACGAACTGGGCGGGCGCCGGTCGAAGTTCGGGCGCGATACCGCCTCGCATTTCGGGCGCAGCGGGTTCACCACGCAGTACGGCTGGGCCGATCCGGCACGCGGTCTGAGCGGCGCGATCCTGACCAGCGGGAAGTCTTCGCTGGACGGTGAGCGTCCCTGGAAACTGGTCGAGCAGATCTCCGCGGCCTGCCCGCCGCTGGCGCCGGCCGATCGGGTCTTCGACCTCTGAACCGGTTCGGCCGCAGCGCGACCGGCGAGTGGACCGACTCGGGTTTGTCCGGGGTTCGATGGACCCGGGCGCCTTGTGGGGTCGCCGCTCGAGAAGTTCACGGGCCGGGGGTCCGCCGAGCCGGTGGACCGCTCGGCCTGCCGAGCGGAGGGTTCAGGACACCAGCGTGTCGATATGGTGCCGTAGTAGGCAATCGGTATCCCCGGCCGGGCCGTGCGGGTAGGCAAGCCGGATGGTCAGGCCGTCGAGTAGCGCCAGGAGTCGTTGCGTTTCGAGTTCGAGCTCCGTCACACCCACCCGTTCGAGCGCCGTGGCGATGATCGTGTGGATACCCGCGCTCGCGCCCTCCGCTTCGGCGGCCAGCCCGTCCACCAGCCGGGCGCCGGTGATCAGCTCGGCGGTCACCAGGAGTTCGCGACGATCGGCGGGTTCGAGCAAGGCGCGCAGCACATCTCGGAGATAGTCGCGCCGGTCCGCCACCGAGCGGAGATCGCGATCCGCGGTGACGGCGGCCAGCCGGCGGTCCCGGCGGAGTTCGAGCGTTTTGGACACCGTCATGAGCAGGCCGTACTGGCTGCCGTAATTCCGGCGCAGTGTCTTTCCGTCGACACCGGACCGGTCGGCCACCCGCCGCATGGTTGCTCCGGTGATGCCGTGCGCGACGACCAGATCGAAGACGGCATCCAGTACGGCGTCCTGCTCATCACTCACGGTCGGTGCGGCCTTCTGTTCGCGGGGCGGTCGGGTGGAGCCCGGTCCGGCGGGTTGCCGGGAGCGGGCGGGTGGCGCGGAATTCTCGGCCCGGGAGGGCGATGCCGGTGAGACCGGGTGTCACCAATAGGTGCCCGGGATCAGCCGGGCGGCACGGCGCAGCACGGTGCCGGTGCCGCGGACCGCGCGAGGCACCGGCCGGGCGGCCCGGGGATTCCCGCGGCGCCGTCCGGCGCCATCGGCCGGGGATCGGTCCGGAACCGGAGCGGGGGCCTGTTCCGGCCGGTCGGTGACCAATTCGAGGCGGGACGCCGCGGCCGGATCGGTCGCCGGTTCGCCGCGGGCGGCGGGGGAGTCGGGGATCATCCGGTAGTAGCGGTGCAGCACCAGGTCGCGGATGCGGGGTGCGAACAGGGCGCCGAACTCGCCGAGGGTGCCCACCGGCACGTCGATGCGGCGGGGGCGTTCGGTGAGTGCGCGCACGATGGTCGCGGCCGCCCATTCCGGTGATTCGGCGCGGCCCTGGTTACCACTCGGGGCGATCATGGGTGTGCGGACCAGGGGCAGGTGGATGGTGGTGAAAGTGACGCCGTCGGCCATCGTCTCCACCGCCGCGACCTCGGTGAACTTATCCAGCGCCGCCTTGCTCGCCAGGTAGGCGGAATAGCGGGGCGTGGCGACCTGGACACCGGCGCTGCTGATGTTGACGATATGGCCGGACCCGCGTTCGCGCATCTGAGGGAGCAGGGCGAGGGTGAGCCGTACCGCGCCGAAGTAGTTGACCGCCATGGTGCGTTCGTAATCGTGCAGCCGGTCGGTGGAGCGGTGGATGGCGCGGCGGATGGAGCGCCCGGCATTGTTCACCAGCATGTCCACCCGGCCGTGTTCGCTCAGGATCTTGCCCAGGGTGGCCTCGACCGCGGCGCCGTCGGTGATATCGCAGGGGTAGCCGTGGGCCCGCCCGCCGGCCGCGCGGATCTCCGTGACGACGGTGTCCAGTTCGTCGTCACGGCGGGCGAGCAAGAGCACAACGGCGCCCTTCTTCGCCACCGCCAGCGCCGCGACCCGTCCGATTCCGGAGGAGGCGCCGGTGATGAGGACATATCGTCCGGTGAGGTCTTTGGTTCCGGATTCGCTCATGAACAGCCCCTTCACGCCGGTCTTGCCGCCGAACTTACTCCAAAGTAAGAAACTGTGCCAGGGCGGATCACGTGTTCGAAAACAGGTTCGATTCGCGCTCTCGAGATTCGAACATATGTGCGATACTGAGCGCATGACGGACGATCGGATGGCGGATATCTATGCCGCGGTGCGGCTCGGTGGGGTGAATCGGGATGCGGCGCGGCAGGCGCTGCACCAGCTGTGGGACCAACTCGGTGCGGACGGGGAACCGCTGTACCGGAGCGTGGTCGCCCATCATCTGGCGGATGTGCAGGACACCGCCGAGGACGCGCTGCTCTGGGACACCCGGGCGCTCGACTCGGCGTTCGTGCCCGGTACCCCGCTCGGCGAAGGGCTCCTGGGCTTCCTGCCGTCGCTGTATCTGAGCCTGGCCGACAGCCACCGGCTCGTCGGCGACTTCGACGCGGCGCGGATGCAACTGGCCCTGGCTCGCGGGCACGCGAGCGTGCTCGCCGACGACGCCTACGGCCGGGTGATCCGCTCCGGGGTGGATCATGTGGCGATCCTGCTGGACGCCCAGTCCACCGAACGGGTGGCCTGCTAGGCGGGCGTATGGGATGGAGTGACGGTCCACCCAGTTGGGCGGAGATGGAGCGGGTGCTGTCCGGGCGGCATCCCGGCGACGGCGGTGACGCCCCGGCCTGGACCGAGCGCCGCGAGGAGTACCGGGCCGGGTCGCAGTCCCTACCGGCGGGTCCGGTTGTGCCGTACGCGGAACTGCACGCGCATTCGGCGTTCAGTTTCCTCGACGGCGCCTCCCAGCCGGAGGAGATGGTCGCCGAGGCGGCGCGGCTCGGGTTGTCGGCGATCGCGCTCACCGACCACAACGGCTACTACGGTGTGGTGCGGTTCGCCGAGGCCGCCGCCGAACACGGGATACCCGCTGTCTACGGCGCCGAACTCACTCTCGTGGAATCCGATTCGGTCCTCGGCGCGGCTTCCGGCGCAGTGCTGGGCGCGGGTGCCGATTCGGCGCCCCGCACCGGTGAACCTGATCCGGGCGGCGAACACCTACTGGTACTGGCGCGCGGGCAGGAAGGGTATCGGCGGCTGTCCAGGCAGCTGGCCGCGGCGCATATGGCGGCCGGGGAGAAAGGGATCCTGCGCTACGACCTCGACGCACTCACCGCGGCCGCCGGCGGGCACTGGCAGATACTCACCGGCTGCCGTAAGGGCCGGGTGCGGCGCGCGCTGGAAGCGGATCTGCGTGCGGGAACGGCGCCGAAGCGGGCCGAAGCGGCGTTGCGGGAATTATGCGACCGGTTCGGCGCCGACCGGGTGGCGGTGGAACTCACCCGCTACGGGTTTCCGGACGACGACGAGCGCAATACCGCGCTGGCCGCGATAGCCGGCCGGGCCGGCGTTCCCGTGGTGGCGACCACGGCGGCGCATTTCGCGACCCCGGACCGCGGCCGTCGCGCGGCCGCCCTGGCCGCTATCCGGTCCCGCCGCAGCCTCGACGATATCGCCGGCTGGCTGGCGCCGACCGGGGGCGCCCATCTGCGCTCGGGTGCGGAGATGGCCCGGTTGTACGCGGAATTCCCGGACGCCGTGCCGAATTCGGTGCTGCTGGCGCGGGACTGCGCCTTCGATCTCCGGCTGATCGCCCCGCGGCTGCCGCCGTTCGACGTACCCCCCGGTCACGACGAGAACACCTGGCTGCGAGAACTCACCCTGCGCGGCGCCGCGGACCGCTACGGCCCGCCGTCGCGGAACCCGCGGGCCTACCGGCAGCTCGAACACGAACTCGGGATCGTCGCCCGGCTCGGCTTCCCGGGATATTTCCTGGTGGTGCACGATATCGTGCGGTTCTGCCGCGAGCACGACATCCTGTGCCAGGGCCGGGGTTCGGCCGCCAACTCCGCGGTCTGCTACGCCATCGGCATCACCAATGTGGATCCGGTCGCCAACAAACTGCTGTTCGAACGGTTCCTCTCGCCGGAACGGGACGGGCCGCCCGATATCGATATCGATATCGAATCCGATCGCCGCGAGGAAGCGATCCAGTACGTCTACCGCCGGTACGGCCGCGAGAACGCGGCGCAGGTGGCGAACGTGATCACCTATCGCGGTAAATCCGCGGTGCGCGACGCCGCCCGCGCCCTCGGTTACGCGCCCGGCCAGCAGGACGCGTGGAGCAAACAGGTGAGCCGCTGGACCGGGGTCGGCAGGGAGACCGGAACCGATATCCCCGGACCGGTGCTGGCGCTGGCCGCCGATATCGAAGGACTGCCACGGCATCTGGGAATCCATTCCGGCGGCATGGTGATCTGCGACCGCCCCATCGCCGATGTCTGCCCGGTGGAATGGGCGCGGATGCCCGGGCGCAGTGTGCTGCAGTGGGACAAGGACGATTGCGCCGCGGCCGGATTGGTGAAATTCGATCTGCTGGGCCTGGGCATGCTCTCCGCCCTGCACTACATGATCGACCTGGTCCGCGACCATATCGGCGAGACGGTCGCACTGCACACCCTGGACCTCACCGAATCAGCTGTCTACGACATGCTCTCGCGCGCCGATTCGGTGGGCGTCTTCCAGGTGGAGTCCCGGGCGCAGATGGCGACCCTGCCGCGGCTCAAACCACGGACCTTCTTCGATCTGGTGGTCGAAGTGGCGCTGATCCGGCCCGGCCCGATCCAGGGTGGCTCGGTGCACCCCTACATCCGGCGGCGCAACGGCCGCGAGGAAGTCCGCTACGACCACGAGGCGCTGCGGAATTCGCTGGAACGCACCCTCGGGGTGCCGCTGTTCCAGGAGCAGCTCATGCAGATGGCCGTCGACGTCGCGGGATTCACCGCCGCCGAAGCCGATCAGCTGCGGCGGGCGATGGGGTCGAAACGCTCCCCGGAGAAGATGGAACGGCTGCGCGGCCGGCTGTACCAGGGCATGCGCGATCTGCACGGAATCACCGGTGAGCTCGCCGACCGCATCTACGAGAAGTTGAAAGCCTTCGCGAATTTCGGCTTCCCGGAGAGCCATTCGCAGAGTTTCGCCGCCCTGGTATTCTACTCAGCCTGGTTCAAACTGCACTATCCGGCGGCCTTCTGCGCCGGGTTGCTGCGCGCGCAGCCGATGGGTTTCTACTCGCCGCAGTCGCTGGTCGCCGACGCGCGCCGGCACGGGGTCGTGGTGCACGGACCGGATATCAACGCCAGTACGGCCGAGGCCACGCTGGAACAGCGGGGAACCGAGGTGCGGCTGGGGCTGGCGGCGGTCCGCGGTATCGGCGACGATCTCGCGGCGGAGATCGTGGCGGCGCGCGAGCGCGGCGGGCCCTACACCTCGTTCCTCGATCTCACCGGGCGGGTGGAGATGACCGTCCCGCAGGCGGAAGCCCTGGCGACGGCCGGCGCCCTCGGCGGACTGGGACATTCACGCCGGGAGGCACTGTGGGCGGCCGGCGCCGCCGCCGGGGAACGCGCCGGCCGGCTGCCCGGCACCGGCGCCTCGACCGACGCCCCCGTCCTGCCCGGGATGAGCGATCTGGAACACGCCGCCGCCGATGTCTGGGCCACCGGGGTCTCACCGGCGAATTACCCCACCCAGTTCCTGCGCCCGCGACTGGACGCGCTCGGGGTGATCCCGGCCGCCGGACTGCTCGCGGTGCCCGACGGCACCCGGGTGCTGGTCGGCGGGGCGGTCACCCATCGGCAGCGCCCGGCCACCGCGGGCGGGGTGACCTTCCTGAACCTGGAGGACGAGACCGGCATGGTGAACGTGGTGTGCTCGGCCGGACTGTGGAAACGCTACCGCCGCACGGCCCAGGGGGCCTCGGCGCTGCTGATCCGCGGGCGGGTGCAGAACGCGGAGGGCGCGGTGAGCGTCTACGCCGAACAGTTGCGCCGCCTCGATATGCGGATCGGCTCGAAGTCCCGCGATTTCCGCTGACGCACACTCCTGCTGTCACCGCCCGAGGCCGGTGAGCCATTCGGCGATATCGCCGACGACCTCGGGGTCCACATGATGTGAACGGGTGTAGTCGGAGGGCGTGGAAGGACCCGTGCCCGGGAAGAACATGTGATCGTCGGCGGGATAGGTCCGGAACGTGACGTCGCGGCGGCCGGCCAGTCCGGCTCGCCATCCGGCCAGATCGTCTTCGACGGTGACCTGATAGTCGCGCTCGCCCTGCAGGATCAGCATCGGAATGTCCAGGGATGCCGCGGTCGCGACCGGATCGTAGGCGCGCAGGTCCAGCCAGTACGTTCCCGACATTCCGAACGGCAGTTGCTCGGCGGGTGTCCCGGCTGCGAGCCCGGGGTCGTCGACCAGGGTCGCCTGTGCGGTGGCGACCTCGATCGTCGGCAACAGCGCGGCGGTCGCCGGATCGGTTTCGGCCAGATGCCGGATGGCCCGCACCAGCGACCAGTGCAGCGGCACCGTATCCCCGGCCAGTATCACCACACCCGCTATCCCGGGTTCGGCGGCCGCGACCCGGGGCGCGAACCTGCCGCCCATACTGTGCCCCAGCACGACGATCCGGTCCGCGTCCACACCGGGGAGCTCGCGCAGGAGTTGCGTCGCCACGACCGCGTGCGGCACGTATTCCGCGGTCGGGGTGAAACCGGTTGCCGCCGTGAGTAGTTCGCGGTGGGTGTAGGTGACCTTGTCGAAGCGCAGCACCGCGACCCCGTGGCCGGCCAGACCCCAGGCGAGGTCCTTCAGGTTCTTGTTCGGCCCCGCGGTTCCGTCCCGGTCGAACGGACCGCCGCCGGCGAGCAGCACGACTCCCGGGTGCGGCCCCCGGGTCCGCGGGAGGGTAGCGGTACCCGCGACCGTGTGGCGGCCGGCGGTCACGGTGACCTCGCGCTCGTGAAATGTCGCCGGGTCGGCGTAGTCCGGTGCTCGCCACTGCGCGGTGACCGCGGTATCCGCCTCGATGTCCATAACCAACCTTTCTCGATATTGAGAAAGGTAGCAGACATGAGACCATTGGGTCATGGACTCCCTCGAGCTGCTCGCACATCCGGTGCGATTGCGCATCGTGCACGCCATGTCCGGCGGACGTTCCCGGACCACGGCGCAGCTGTGCTCCCGGCTGCGCGATGTCTCGAAGGCGACGGTGTACCGCCACGTCGAGATACTCGCCGGCGCCGGTGTTCTCGAACTCGCCGGCGAACAGCGGGTGCGCGGCGCGGTGGAGCGGACCTACCGGTTGCGCCGCGAGCGCGCGGTCGTCGACCCGGCGGCGGTGGCTTCGGCCGGGCCCGCGGATCACCGCGGGATCTTCGCCGCCGCCATGGCCGTACTGCTCGCGGAGTTCAACACCTACCTCGACAGCGAGGACGCCGACCCCGGTGCCGACCTGGTCGGGTACCGCCAGCACATGCTCTGGCTCGCTCCCGCGGAGGCCGCGGCGCTCATCGAGGATCTGCGCGCGGTAATTGTTCCGCGCCTGCGGAACTCGCCGACTCCGGAGCGCGCGCAGTATCTGCTGAGTCCGATTCTTTTCCCGGCCGGGCGGACTGAGACGGATTCGGGGGAGAACGCCGGGCCGGATGACCGGTCTTCCCCGGACCGGTGATCCGGAGCCGGTATCCGGTACCCGATACGGGGAAGGGCATTACGCTGCCAGCATGCGCAAGCTCGGGGTGTTGTTCCTGGTTCTGTTCGGATCGGCGTTGCTGACCGGTTGTGGTGACGATTCCGGTTCGACATCGGCGCCGTCGCCGGCGCTGGACGGGTCCGCCCCGGCTCCGGCCGCGACCCCGGGATTCCGGACCCAGAACGGCCCGGCCCGGGAACAGGCACCCACCCAGCAGGTTCCCGATACCGGCGACACCACCGAGCGCAAGGAGGTCCTCACCGGTTCGGTGGACCTCACCGCCGCCGATCCGATCGCGGCCGCGCAAACCCTCGCCGATCGGGTGGCCGGGGTGGACGGCCGTATCGACCAGCGCACCGAGAATCCGGGCACGGAAGGGACCCGGCCCCGCGCCAACCTCGTGATCCGGATACCGGCGGAAGAGACCGATCCCTTCATCGAGGGTCTCGGCGATCTGGGCGAGGTCACCGAGATCAGCACCAACCGTGACGACGTCACCCTGCGGTGGCAGGACCTCGAGGCCCGGATCGGCGCGCTGCGCGCCTCGGTCGACCGCCTGCGTGACCTGATGGCCCGGGCCGCCAACACCGCCGATCTCATCGCCGCCGAGGAGGCGCTGGCCACCCGCCAGGCCGAACTCGACAGCCTCACCGGTCAGCAGCGCTACCTCGACGATCAGATCTCGCTCTCCACGTTGACCATCGAGATCACCAGCGAAGCCCAGAAAACCGGTGAGACCGGCCCGTCCAATTTCTGGGACGGTGTGGTGGACGGCTGGAACTCGCTGGTCGACTGGTTGAAGGACGCCGTGGTGTGGGTGGGCCAGGCTCTGCCGTGGCTCGGTTTCCTCGCCGTGGTCGGCGGGATCGTCGCGGTGGTGACGCGCCTGTTCGGCCGCCGCAAGCCCGCGCCCGTCCGGCCCGTGGACGGCCCTGCGCCGGCACCGGCGCGATCCGCCGGCGAATCCGCCGCGGACAGCGATGAGCCGGGCAAGGGAGACCGCCCGGCGGGCGACTAGGGCAGCCGGATGCCGTCCACGGTCCGCGCGACGATCACCCCGAACAGCCGCAAGGGCCCGCTCGTCGACACGCTTCCGGACGGCACCCTGCGGTTGTGGGTGCGGGCTCCGGCGGTCGAGGGTAAGGCCAACCGTGCCGCGGCCGAATTACTCGCCGCGCATTTCGGTGTTCCGAAGAGCGCGGTCCGGCTCACGGCCGGGGCCACCGCGCGGTACAAGCGATTCGAAATAGCCGACTGAGCCGGTATCAGACCGCGCCCGGGAAACCGTGCTGGCGCCACGCCTCGTACACCGCGACCGCCGCCGCGTTGGCGAGGTTCATGGACCGCCGCCCCGGCAGCATCGGAATCCGTAATTCGGCGGTGAGGTGGTCGTCGGCGAGTACCTCCGGAGGCAGCCCGGATGGTTCGGCACCGAACAACAGCACATCACCGGGTTCGTAGGTGATCGCGGTGAAGGGGGTGGTGGCCCGGGTGGTGAACGCGAACACCCGCTCCGGCCGCAGCCGCTCCCACGCGGTCGCCAGATCGGGGTGCACGGTCACCGAGGCCAGGTCGTGGTAATCCAGCCCCGCCCGCCGCAGCTTCGCCTCCGACATATCGAACCCGAGTGGTTCGATCAGGTGCAGTTCGCTGCCCGTCCCGGCGGCGATCCGGATGGCGTTGCCGGTGTTGCCCGGAATACGGGGCTCGTGGAACATCAGCTTGAACACAGCAGGTCAGCTTGTCACGGGGCGGACGGAAGGCTCGGAAGGGGTGGCGCCACGGCTTCCCGGCGGGCGGTGGGAACCGTTGTACCGGTTGCCGAGCGGGTGCCTTCACGAAATGGCAGCCCCGGACCGTCCCGTCACCGTCGACCGGACTTTCGTATCGCGCCGCGGAGTACGCCCCGGTGGCGCAGACCTGACCGGTCGCGTCTGGAACAATCGCCTCCGTGACCGACGCCGAGACCCTGACCGACGAAGCTCCCGGCACCGGCGACCGCTGGGCCCGGTTCCTGCGCTGCCATCTGCCGATGGTCGTGGTGGTGCTGGTGATCCTGGTCGCCGTGGTCTTCGTCGCTCAGGACCGCTGGCGTCGCGGGGCCTTCTTCTTCGGCGGCGCGACGCTGATCGCCGCCGCCTTCCGGCTGTGCCTGCCGACCGCCCGGGTGGGCCTGCTGGCCGTGCGCAGCCGTCCGTTCGATGTGGGGGCGCTGACGCTGCTCGGCAGCTCCATCGTCTTCCTGGCCGCCACCATCAACACTCTCGGCGTGGGATAGCTCGCGGTCAGCGGGGAGTCCGGGCCAGGTTCATCGTCTGGACCAGGAGTTTTCCGATGGCCGCCGCTTCGGTGAGGAATCCGTCGTGGCCGTCGCGGGAGGCGATGACCTCGAAATGGCGGCACCCGGCCAGACCTTCGGCCAGTTCCCGCTGGGTGTGCAGCGGGTAGAGCCGGTCGGAGTCGATACCGCCGACGATGCAGGGCACCTCGGCGGTGGCCATCGCCGCGTCGATACCGCCCCGCCCGCGGCCGATATCGTGCCGGTTCATCGCTTCGCTGAGCAGCACATAGGTGGCCGGATCGAATCGTTTGCCCAGTTTCTCGGCCTGGTATTCGAGGTAGCTCTGTACCGCGTAGCGGCCGCCGTCCCAGGGGTCCTCGCCCTGCTGCGGGCTGTTGCCGAAGCGGCTGTCCAGTTCGACCTCGGTGCGGTAGGTCAGATGCGCGATCCGCCGTGCGATTCCCATTCCCGTTCTCGGTGCGCGACCGGTGCCGTGGTAATCCCCGCCCTGCCAGTCGGGGTCACCGGTGATCGCGGCGATCTGGGTGGTCTGGGTGCCGATCTGGTCGGCGGTGGCCCGTGCCCCGACCGCGAGGACCAGAGCGGCGGCCAGACGATCCGGTGCGCCGAGCATCCACTCCAGGACGCGCATACCGCCCATCGAGCCGCCGACCGCGGCGGCCAGTCGTTCGATACCGAGGAGGTCGAAGAGCCGGAACTCGGCGGCGACCTGGTCGCGGATGGAGATCTCCGGGAACCGCGAGCCCCAGGGCGCGCCGTCCGGGGCGGCGGAGGCGGGCCCGGTGCTGCCCTGGCAGCCGCCGAGCACATTGGTCGCGACCACACACCATTCGTCGGTATCGATCGGCGCTCCCGGTCCGACCATCCCGTTCCACCATCCGGGTGACGGGTGCTCGGCGTCCGGTTCGCCCACCACATGGGAGTCGCCGGTCAGCGCGTGCTCGATCAGCACCACATTGTCGCGCGCCGGGGACAGCTCGCCCCAGCGTTGGACGGTCAGCCGGATATCCGGCAGGTGTGCCCCGTTCTCCAGCGTCAGATCACCGATCGAAATGAGGCCGGGTGTGCCGTCGGGCGGCGGCAGCTGCGCCACGGGACGGGCCGTAATCCGTTCGGTACCCACAGTCACGCGACTGCTTCCGTGCGCTGGGCCACCTCTCGCGGCGATACCCGATGTGTATCAACGACAGCTCGGAGGTCGGTGACGACTCGGTGGTCGGTCGGGGCCCGCCCGGTTCTGGAGCGACCAGAGGGAGGGAGCGCAGCGACCGACCGGCGGGAGTGAAGAACCGGGTTGATAGGGCCCCGACCCCGCGGCGCCGAAGGCGACGCCAAAATTACAGTCATATCGTGCTCCAGAAAATAGGGGGTTGCTCGCCGAGATACCGGAGTGTCACGATCGACGTGACCGGCACCGGGACATAACGGCGGCCTCCTTGATGTGCGCTTGCTTCCGGCTTTCGGAAGCCCGGTCATCACCCGGAGCACCCCACCGCAGCAGGAGGGTTGCCGGCCAGCGAGCCGGGGCTTGGCGCTGGCGCTCATGACCTGCTCAACATGGTAGCGGGGCGTTCGAGGGGATCGAAATCGGCATCGGGGCGTACCCGGTAATCTTGTGGCACGACTCACCCTGTGACATCTCACGGCCGGGGCTGGCTGCACCGTGCGGACAGCACAAGCAGTACGCTCGTCTTGGTTACACCAGACGTCTCGTGGACAACGCGGGATGTATACGTTGTCTGTTGAACAGCTGGGGTCCGCTCACAAGCGTGTTCGCCTGGCCGTCCAATGAGGGCACCAGTCTTAGGAGGACACGAAGATCCATGTCCAAGATCAAGGTTGAAGGCACCGTCGTCGAACTCGACGGCGACGAGATGACCCGGATCATCTGGCAGTTCATCAAGGACAAGCTGATCCACCCGTACCTCGACCTGAACCTCGAGTACTACGACCTCGGCATCGAGTACCGCGACAAGACCGACGACCAGGTCACCGTCGACGCCGCCAATGCCATCAAAGAGCACGGTGTGGGCGTCAAATGCGCGACGATCACTCCGGACGAGGCCCGTGTCGAGGAATTCGGTCTCAAGAAGATGTGGCGTTCGCCCAACGGCACCATCCGCAACATCCTCGGTGGCACCATCTTCCGTGCCCCGATCATCATCTCCAACGTTCCGCGTCTGGTCCCCGGCTGGACCAAGCCGATCATCATCGGCCGCCACGCTTTCGGCGACCAGTATCGCGCCACCGACTTCAAGGCCTTCCAGGCCGGCACCGTCACCCTCACCTTCACCCCCGAGGACGGCAGTGAGCCGATCGTGCACGAGGTCGTGAAGATGCCCGAGGACGGCGGCGTCGTCATGGGTATGTACAACTTCAAGAAGTCCATCGAGGATTTCGCGCGGGCCTCGTTCAACTACGGCCTGCAGCAGAACTACCCCGTGTACATGTCCACGAAGAACACCATCCTCAAGGCATACGACGGCATGTTCAAGGACACCTTCCAGGAGGTGTTCGACGCCGAGTTCAAGAGCCAGTTCGAGGCGGCCGGGCTGACCTACGAGCACCGGCTGATCGACGATATGGTCGCGTCCTCCATGAAATGGGAGGGCGGCTACGTCTGGGCGTGCAAGAACTACGACGGCGATGTGCAGTCCGATACCGTCGCGCAGGGCTTCGGTTCGCTGGGTCTGATGACCTCGGTGCTGCTGACCCCGGACGGCCGGACCTGTGAGGCCGAGGCCGCGCACGGCACGGTCACCCGGCACTACCGTCAGCACCAGCAGGGCAAGCCGACCTCGACCAACCCGATCGCGTCGATCTTCGCCTGGACCCGCGGCCTCGAACACCGCGGCAAGCTGGACAACACCCCCGAGGTGATCGGCTTCGCGCAGACCCTCGAGGACGTGGTCATCAAGACCGTCGAGGGCGGGCAGATGACCAAGGATCTCGCCGCGCTGGTGGGCGGGGACCAGGGCTACCTGAGCACCGAGGAGTTCCTCGCCGCCCTGGACGCGAACCTGGCGCGCGCGCTGCGCTGATCCACCCTCGCGCCGCCGTTACCGGGGGCCGGGATCTTCACGAACGCCATGCATGGCACAACGGGCTGTTGTCATGCATGGCGTTCTTGCGTCCGCGGGTATTCGCCCGGGCTGCCGAATGGCCGAGACCGGGCCCGCCGCCGCACGGTACGTCCGCCGATTCCGCCCCGACCGCGGTGTGGGCGCCGAAAGGCAGCGAAGGCGGCGCAAAACTGGCAGGGTGTCAACAAGGCGGGCGCAGTAGCGCGGCCGCTCGGTGGTTTACACCGTAATGCTGCTGGTGATACCGGAGGACGACGATGTTCGAATGGTCCGATACCGACCTGATGGTCCGCGACGCGGTGCGGACGTTCATCGATAAGGAAGTGCGCCCGAACCTGGACGCCCTGGACAGCGGCGAGATGCTGCCCTATCCGATCCTGCGCAAGCTGTACGCGGATTTCGGTATCGGTGCCATGGCCGAGGAAGCTCTGAACAAGCAGCTGGCGGCCAGGCAGGCGGCCGCCGAAGGTGCGGAGAAGCCGGCGGCGGGCAAGGAACCGTCCGAAGGCGGTTTCGATCAGCAGACGATGATGGCCGTGGTGACCGGTGAACTCTCCGGGGTCTGTATGGGGCTGTGCAGCTCCCTCGGGGTGAGTACCGGACTCGGCGGCGCCACCATCCTGTCCCGGGGCACACTCGCCCAGCAGCAGCGGTGGGTGCCCGATATCGTGAGCCTCCGCAAAATCGCCTGCTGGGCCATCACCGAACCCGATTCGGGCTCGGACGCGTTCGGCGGGATGAAGACCTCCGTGCGGCGCGACGGCGAGGACTACATCCTCAACGGCCAGAAAACCTTCATCACCAACGGTCCCTTCGCCGACACCCTGGTGGTGTACGCGAAACTGGACGAGGGCGACGGCACGCCGTCCCGCGATCGCAAGGTGCTCACCTTCGTGCTCGACAAGGGTATGGAGGGCCTCACCCAGGGCAAACCGTTCAAGAAGATGGGCCTGCACGCCTCCCCGACCGGCGAGCTGTTCTTCGACAACATCCGGCTCGGCCGGGATCGGCTGCTCGGTGAGACCGAAGAACACCGCGGCGGCGACGGACGGGAGAGCGCCAAATCGAGTTTCGTGGCCGAACGCGTCGGCATCGGATTCATGGCACTCGGCGTGATCAACGAATGCCTGCGCCTGTGCACCGATTACGCCCGCAACCGCACACTGTGGGGTCAGGAGATCGGCCGGTTCCAGCTGATCCAGCTCAAGCTGGCGAAGATGGAGGTCGCGCGGATCAATGTGCAGAACATGGTCTTCAACATCATCGAGCGCGGTAAGGCCGGTAAACCGCTCAGCCTGTCGGAGGCTTCGGCGGTGAAGCTGTATTCGTCGGAGGTCGCGACCGAGGTGGCGATGGAAGCGGTGCAGCTGTTCGGCGGCAACGGCTACATGTCGGAATACCGCGTCGAACAGCTGGCCCGCGACGCGAAATCCCTCATGATCTACGCCGGCAGCAACGAGATCCAGGTAACCCACGTAGCCAAGGGCCTCCTCGGTACTTAGGCTCTGTCGTCGTGGTGTCGAAGGAATGGGCCGTCACGATCGTCGAGCGGTACCTCGCCGAGCAGGCAGTGGAGCCCGGCGCGCCGACACTGGTGGTAACCGACGTCCGGCCGCACCGGCTGGGCTGGGTGGTCATCAGCCAGGGTGAGCGCTACCTGCGCACCCGGAAAGTCTCGGACATGCTGGTCGGCCTCGGCTACCTCCTGGTCGATGGTGTCGACGGCAGCATGCACAGTGTGCATGCTGCCGTCGATCTGGAGCACGGTGCGTGGATCGAGCACTATCTCGAGCAGGTTCGCGGGGTCGAGCCTGCTTCTCCGCTGCGAGCCCGGGTCGCGGAGCTGCTCGAGCGCGGGCAGCGCCTCGATGCGCTCAGGGTCGTGCGGGCCGCGGCACCCGAGCTCGGACTGCACGGAACCAAGGAGTACATCGAGGCCGTTGCGGCCGGGATGCCGGCTCCGGAACATGTGTGCGCGTATCTACCCCGGCCGGCGGCCGGGCTCCGCTCGCGTCGGGCATTGTCCGGGCCGAACCCCGAGCCGGTCGAGTGACGGCCGGGTCCGGCCATGCCGGGCAACCCGCCCTCGATGGGTGAGAAGTCGTGAGAAGTACTGGGGTGGACCGTGCACCGCGCTTGGGGACCACCCGGTTGTACTGGTGCTTCCCGACCCTGTGCCGCTGATGCCTACTCTCCTCCGGAGGCAGCTCGGTGAGCACGGGTGATGGGCATGTACGTGGGGGCGGCGTCCGTCATCAAGAACGTCCGGACCGTGGCGAGCACCGTATCGGCGTGCTCCATCAACAGCAGATGGCTGGCGTTGGGCAGTATCGCCAACTCGGCGGTGGGCAGCGCCCGGTACAGCGCTACGGTGTGGTCGAGTGTGACCAGATCGTCGTCGCCGGCGAGGACGAGGGTCCGGGCCGTCACCGCGCGCAGGTCGGCCGGGTCCGGCCCCGGCTCGGTTGCCGCCGCCGCCACGATCTTGCCGACGACTACCGGAAAGTGGTCCCGGCCGTCGGGTGACACCTCGGCGTAGGCATCGACGACAGCGGCCGGCATCTCGCCATCGGCCGTGGGCTTGAAAACCAGTCCGTCGAGGTCGTAGGTCGCGCTGATCAGGACCAGGCGCTCGACCAGATCAGGTCGGCGCATCGCCACCCGCAGCGCAACCGTACCGCCGGCGCTGTAGCCCACCAGCCCGGCCGGACCACCGACTACCTTCTCCAGGAATGCGATCGTGTCCTGCGCCATGAGCTCGATGGTGATGGGGCCGGGTGCATCCGGTGTGCGGCCGTGGCCGCGGCGGTCGGGCAGGTAGGTCTCGAACGTGTCGGCGAGCCGGTCGAGATTGCCGGCGAAGCAGCGGCTGTCTGTCAGCCCGCCGTGCAACAGCACCACCGGGTCCCCGGTTCCGCACTGGTCATACCACATGTGAACGATACTGGTCATGCCCTACATACGGGACGGCATCTCCAAAGTCATCGGCAGTTCGAACAACGTGAGCAGGGACGGCTCGAGATACGTCGTCGTGCTCGCGATCAGCCCGTCCCGGAAGTCCACGATGACCAGGCCCAGCGCTTGTCCGTCGCGGTACTGGGCGAATGCCGGTGATCCATTGGCCGCGGTGCGGACCAGCCGGTCCCCGGCACACGCACCGGCCGCGCCCAGCAGAGCGGCCCGGATTGCGTCCCGGCCGCTGAGCCACCAGGCGAACGGTGGCATCGACATGGTGGCGTCGTGGTGGAGTAGCGACACCAGGGCATCGATGTCGTAGGCGGTGAACGCCTCGACATACCGTTCGAGCAGGTCAGCGTCGACCTCGCCGTTCCCGTCCGGCCGAGGGCGCGCGGACATCGTGATACGAGCGCGCTGTAGCGCGCTGTTCACTGCTGCCGTACTGGTGCCGAGCAGCCCGGCCACCTCTGCCGCCGGCCAGCAGAGCACCTCACGCAAGATGAGGACCGCGCGCTGGCGTGGCGGCAGGGCTTGCAGGGCGGCGACGAACGCCAGCCGGATTCCCTCCCGGCCCACGGCGACCTCGGCCGGATCGCCCTCGGCAGGTAGCGCGAGCCGGTCGGGGACCGGCTGTACGAAGGTGGCCGCGGGCAACGGCGCACCGAGTGAACCCGAGGCGGGTGCCGACGGGCCGAGATCCATCGCAAGAGCGCGCCGCTGGACGCTACGGGCCATATCGAGGCAGACGTTGGTGGCGATCCGGTACAGCCAGGTGCGCAGCTGCGCTTTACTTTCGTCGAACCGGTCGGCGTTGTTCCAGGCGCGAAACAGAGTCTCCTGTACGGCATCCTCGGCCTCGCCCGAGGATGCGAGCATGCGGTAGCAGTAGCCGGTCAGTTCGACCCGGTACGCCTCCAAGCCCGCCTCGAATCCCACCAGCCCACATTAGTGGACTCTCGGCCGAGCGCCCCGGCGAGACGTGGCAGGGGACGCACCGGCTCGGCCACCCGGGAGTGGTCCCGGTCGTGTACGGGACCGGGTGGTTCGTGACGAAAGGAGTACGTTCTGCCGGGTGCGGCGGAGGCGGCGCCGACTACACGGCCCGCAGGTGGTCGCGGCTGGCGTAGATGTGTTCGGCGATCAGGTTCGCGATACGTTCCGGGGTTTCCAGCATCGGTACGTGTCCGGCCCGCCGCATCATGATGCGGTCCGCTGTGCCCGGTAGTTCGCGGAGGAACCGGCGCCCGTATATCCGTGCCGGGAGGATTCGGTCGGAATCGGCCAGGATCAGCCGGACCGGGGTCGTCAGGTCGGACATATCCGCGAGTGACGGGCCGCGCAGCGTCGCGGCGATGAGCGGGAGCAGCGCCGGGCAGTGCAGGCCGGCCAGGATCTGCGCCACGATGTCCTCGCGGGGGACGGCTCCGGTGTCTTTGACCAGTGCGTGCGCGACCGCGCTGCGCACGATCCGGCTCTCGGTCGGGAAATCGCCCAGTTGCCTGCCGATTTCGATGATCTGGTGCAGTGCCAGGAACTTGCCCGCGGCGACGAACTGCGCGGCGGACGGGGTTTTCCAGCCGCCTGCGGGTGCGATGGCGGTGAGGGTGCGGGCCCGCCCGCGGCGGGCCAGTTCGAACCCCACCCAGCCGCCGAGTGAGTTACCGGCGATATGGCAGGTGCGCCAGCCGAGTTCGTCGAGCTGGGCCTCGACCCGGTCGGCGAGGGTGCGGGCGGTGTAGCGGCGGTCGCCGAACTCCGTGCCGCCCCAGTGTCCGGCGAGGGCGGGGGCGAAGACTTCGCAGCGTGCCGCCAGCAGGTCCGCGGTGCGCTCCCAGCAGTGCGGGGAGAGCAGTACGCCGTGCAACAGCAGAAGGGGGGAGCCCGACCCGAGATGCAGGGCCTGGACCGGCCCGGGTGAGGTGGGTGCGGAGGTGCCTGACATCGGTGTCGTCACCCCTTCCTGGCAAGTAGCGGTGACCTGTCATTGTACGGTCGGTCGGTGCCTTACATCCTCTCCACCGTCAACGTCAACGGCGTCCGGGCCGCCGCCGGCAAGGGGCTGCTGGCCTGGCTGGCGCGCACCGAGGCCGATATCGTCTGCCTGCAGGAGACCCGCGCCGACGATTCCCAGATCGCCGCCGCGCTCGCCCCGGCGCTGGACCAGGGGTGGTATCTCGCGCACGCCGAGCCGGGGGCCAAGGGGCGGGCGGGGGTCGGGGTGCTGTCGCGGCGACCGCCTGGCCCGGTGCGGATCGGTGTCGAGCCGGACAGTGAGTTCGTGTCCACCGGCCGCTATATCGAGGTCGAGTTCGACGAGGTGACGGTTGCCAGCGTCTATGTGCACACCGGTGAATCGGAGACGCCGAAACAGGACGAGAAGTATCGTTTCCTCGATGAGCTGGCGGCCCGGATGTCCACCCGCACCGGTGCTTTCGTCATCGCGGGCGACTGGAACATCGCGCATACCGAACGTGACCTGAAGAACTGGAAGGGCAATCTGAAGAAATCGGGTTTCCTTCCCGCGGAACGGGCCTGGCTGGATCGGCAGCTGGCCGCAGGATACGTCGACGTGGTGCGTGAACTTCACCCGGAGGGGAATGGTCCGTTCAGCTGGTGGTCGTATCGTGGGCGCGCGTTCGACAACGACACCGGCTGGCGGATCGATTATCAGCTGGCGACGCCGGCGGCGGCCGAGCGGGCGAAACAAGCGGTGGTCGAACGGGCCGCGACCTACGCGGAGCGCTGGTCGGATCATGCTCCGGTGACTGTGCAGTATCGATGAAGGGGTAGCTCGTGCGGGCGAAAATTCTGAAGATCCTGTCGGCGGTGGGCGCCGCGGTGGTGGCGATCGTGGTCGCCGTGCTGAGTGCCCAGGCGGGGGACGGCGGGTCCGGCGCTCCGGTCGCGGCGGTATCGGCGACCACCACCGCTTCCGCTACGGGGAGCGCACCCTCCGGTGCGGCGACCGATGCTCCGGTCGCGTCGCAGGTGGCCGGGGTACCCGATCGCGCGTACGCGACCCTGGGGGAGATCGACGCCGGACGCTGGCCCGATTCGGCGGACGCGCCGGGTACCAAGGGCGGGGAGACGTTCCGGAACCGGGAGGGCCGACTGCCCGCCACCGACGACGCGGGTAAGCGGGTCGCCTATCAGGAGTGGGACGTGAACCCGAAGAAACCGGGGCAGTCCCGGGACGCCGAGCGAATCATCACCGGCAGCGACGGTTCCGCGTGGTACACCGGCGACCACTACGACACCTTCACGAGGATGCGCTGATGCCCGAGCCGGTCGCGCTGGCGGATTTCCTGAGTTTCTCCTACGACACCGGTCTGCGCGCTTCCGGCGGCCGCCACACCGCCCTCGGGTCGGCGGCGGTGGCCGCCGCCGAGTTCAGCGGTGTGCGTTATCAGGCGCCGGCGGATTTCCGGGTGCGTGAACTGCGCGGGAGCCGCATGCGCACGGTAGCGGCGCTGTTCGACGAGTGCGCGGCGGCGTTGCAGTTCCCCTACTACTTCCGGCCGAACAAGGATTCGTTCGACGAATGCCTGCTGAGCCTGGACGAGTCGCTGGGCGAGGCGGGCGGCTATGTGATCGCGATCCGCGACGCGGAACAGCTACTCGCCGATGCGCCGGGGGAACGGGAATGGTTCGCCTCGGTGGTCGAGGAGTGCGCGGATTTCTGGCCGTCGCGCGAGGTGGTTTTCCGGGTGATCCTCCAGGGCGCCCCGTCGGGCCTGACGGCGATACCGATCCGATTGTGAAATGGCGGCCCGCGCCACGGTGCGGCAGGACCGATGTCCGCGGAGGTCCACCGGTATCCCGGAGCCGGAGGTCGTGACCTCGGTTTACCCGTCGTCGGGTAGGAGGCGGAAGTAGCCGTAGTCGGTGAGTGGGCGCATGGCGCGGAAATCGCGCCGGTCCAGAGTCAATACCGCGTCGGTGTCGTATTCGGCGGCCAGCGCCACGTTCACCGCGTCGGCCAAGTCCAGTTCCAGGTCGTGATATCGCCGCTCGACCGCCCGAGCCGTCGTCAGAGTCTCCAGCCGGGCTTCCGGGATGTTAAACCGCATCCGATCTACCTGTGCGAAGAGGAAATTCATCAGTGAATCGCGCTGCGTGCGGCCGAATCGCTGCCCGGCGAGGTGGTCGACTTCGGTGAGCACGAGCTGTGAGATCACCACGAGGCCGGCCTGTTCGAGGTGCTTGCGGCAGTCGGTGTGTTCGACGGCATTGCGATCGGCTGCCGCGATGATGCCCGAGGTATCGGCGATAATGATCACCGGCGGCGGGCTCTGTCGGCCACGGTTCGTGTGACTTCCGCCTTGCCGGCCGGTGTACCCGGGCCGTCGAAGGACGGGAAGTCCAGGGGCTCGTTCCACACGCGGAGCTTCTGCGCCGCTCGATGGATGGCCTCTCGAATGATTTCCGCTTCGGAAACCCCCCGGCGGGTCGCCGCATCTTTGATGACGGCTAGGTCTTCGGGGTCGGCGTACACGTTCGTTCTCTTCAGGGACATGTACCTATGCTAGTACATACCTTGAACTGCTCTGATGTATGTGTTGCGTGGATCGGGTGCCGACAGGGCGGATGGCCGCGGTGGAGGCGGCGCTATGGCTCCGACCGGTCCTGATCGGCTCTGTGCGCGAAGTCCTCGCCCAGGAGGACGAAAACGTCTGTCGTGTAGTCGATGAGGGTTTCGCGGGAGATGTCCAGATCACCGCGGACCCAGCCGGTGAGGGTCTGGATCAGCCCGCCCACCAGGTAGGTGGCGCGGAAGTCGATCACCGGGTCGGGTGCGGGACCGTCGACGCCGTAGAACTCGATGCCCTCGCTGGCCACCAGGCGGGCGAAGGCCCGGATGGTTTCGGTGGTCCGCGCGCGGAGCGCCGGAGTTGCCATGGCCGCGACCATCGTGACCTCGGTCTTGCGGGGGTCGTCGGTGAGTAGGTGGATTCCGGCGGCGATGGCGGCACGTGCCTTGGCCCGGGAATCGTCACCGGCGCCGTGCAGGGCGGCGGCGATCACCAGCACCAGTTCTTCGGCGATTCCGTCGATCAGGGCGGTCAGCACATCGTCGCGGCTGGTGAAACTCTCGTAGTAGTAGCGCTCGTTGAGGCCCGCCTCCCCGCACATCCCGGTGACGGTCAGCTTGTCCAGACCCTGGGTACCGATGATCTCCAGCGCCGCGTCCAGTAGCGCGGATCGTCGCTGGGCTCGCCGTTCCTCCGCGGACAATCCGCCATAGGTGCGCTGCGCTGCCATTCCTCAATGATGAGGGGTTCGGTGCGCGCCGGCGCGCACGGGGGAGCCGGACGGGGGTGCGGGAGAATTGTGGTGGTGACTCTTGCCAGAATCCGGGCAACTGGGGGATGCTATTGCCAGATGCGCGTACGCGCAGCGCTCTATGGGGAGCCGAACCAGGAGGCTGAGATGGCCGTGGACACCGGATACTTTGCCGACGACTCGATGATCCGGCGGGTCATGCGCAAACGCGCGGTCGGACTGACCTACGGGCTGCGGGCCCTGGTCATCGGGGCGGTCAACCCGCTGCTGTACGTCGGGACCGCCGAATCGACCCAGCACCGGGATACGCCGTACACACGGCTGGCGCTCACCGGGAAACTCTTCGAGGCGGTGTTCTTCGGAACCCGTGAGGAAGCCGATCGGGCGCTGGAATTCACCGGCAAGAAGCACGCGAAGGTCGTGGGACGGTTACCGGAGGACGCCGGTGCCCACCATCCCGCGGGCTCGCCCTACTCCGCCTACGACCCGCATCTGAGCTTCATGACCATGGCGTTCACCTTCGAATCGGCCGAGGTCATGTACGACCTGCTGGTGCGCCGGCTCAGCGCCGGTGAGCGTGAGGATCTCTACCAGGACTATGTGCGCTGGGGGGAGTTGTTCGGAATGCCCCGCGACGCCGCGCCCGTGGACTATCCGGCGTTTCGCGCGTACTTCGACGCCTATCTGGCCTCGGACGAGCTCTTCCTCACCGACGAGGCACGTATGGTCGGCAACTATCTGTCCGGCCATACGGTGGCCTATCCACAGCGGCCGCCGGCGCAGCAGGTGAGCTCGGCGTACTACCTGCTGGTTCAGGGGAGTCTTCCGCCGCGGATCCGGCGGATGTACGGAATCGACTGGAAACGGACCGACGACATCGCCTACCGCGGGCTGGCGCGGTCGGTGCGCAACGCGCACGGTGTGCCGTCGATTCTGGTACCGCGGCAGGTCAAGACCGCGCTCAACGGGCCGAGCGCGCCCGTGTACCGGCTCATCACCGAACAGGAGCAGCGCCTCGCCAGGGAAGGTAAGCGCAGTATGCCGGGGATAGATCCGCGCACCTGGGTGCAGCGCAATTCGGCTTGATCCGCATGGGAAGATCGGGACATGTCCAGTCCTGCCCAGACCCCGGCCGCCGGGGAGCGTAAACAGCGGGTGCTCTCCGGTATCCAGCCGACCAGCGCATCGTTCCACCTCGGGAACTATCTCGGTGCACTCCAGTACTGGGTCACCATGCAGGACGACTACGACGCGCTGTACTTCATCCCGGATATGCACGCGATCACCGTCTCGCAGGACCCGAAGGAACTGCGCAAACGCACCCGGGCCGCGGCGGCGCAACTGCTGGCGCTGGGGATCGATCCGCAGCGATCCATTCTCTTCGTCCAATCCCAGGTGCCCGAGCACGCCGAGCTGACCTGGGTGCTGAACTGCCTCACCGGGTTCGGCGAGGCGAGCCGGATGACGCAGTTCAAGGACAAATCGGTGAAACAGGGCGCCGACAACACCACCGTGGGCCTGTTCACCTATCCGGTGCTGATGGCCGCCGATATCCTGCTGTACCGGCCGCATCAGGTACCGGTGGGTGAGGATCAGCGCCAGCATCTGGAGCTCACCCGCAATCTCGCCCAGCGGTTCAACACCCGGTTCAAGAAGACCTTCGTGGTACCGGAAGCCCATATCGTCAAGGGCACCGCGAAGATCTACGACCTGCAGGATCCCACCGCCAAGATGAGCAAGTCCGCCAGTTCGGACGCGGGGCTGATCAACCTTCTCGACGATCCCAAGGTGTCGGCGAAGAAGATCCGCTCGGCGGTCACCGATACCGAGCGTGAGATCCGCTACGACGTGGAGGCCAAACCGGGGGTCAGCAATCTGCTGGTGATCCTGTCCGCGCTCACCGAGACCCCGATCGTGACCCTGGAGAAGGACTACGCCGGCCGCGGGTACGGCGATCTGAAAGCCGACGTCGCCGACGCACTGACCGGATTTGTCACGCCGCTGCGTGCGAAAGTGGAAGAGTACATGGCGGATCAGGGTGAACTCGATCGCATTCTCGCCACCGGGGCCGAGCGTGCGCGCGAGATCGCCGGCAACACTCTCGCACAGGTCTACGACCGGGTGGGGTTCCTGCCCCGCTGAATTCCGGTTCGGCGTCGGTGCGCGTGGGCGATGAGGGGCGCGGACAGTGCAGGTGATCGACACAGTCAAGGACAGGATCCAGCGGACGATCGGGCAGCGGCCCTGGCTGGACCATCTGGTACGGGCCGTCGGCAGATATCAGAGCCAGCGCGGGGACTACTACGCGGCGGGAATCACGTATTTCACCGTGCTTTCCCTGTTTCCGCTGCTGATGATCGCTTTCGCCGTCGCGGGTTTCGTGCTCGCGGGCAACGCCGCGCTGCTCGACGAACTGCAGGCCAAGGTCGTCGAGAACATTCCCGGCGAAATGGGCGATCAGCTCAACGACCTGATCGATCAGGCCGTCGGCTCGCGCGGCGCGGTGGGTTTCCTGGGATTGCTCACCGGCCTGTATTCGGGACTGGGGTGGATGGCGAACCTGCGCGCGGCCCTCACCGAACAGTGGGAGCAGAAATCCGACGACGCGAACTGGTTCCGCAACAAACTGTCGGATCTGGGGGCGCTGTTCGGGCTCTTCCTGGCGCTGGCACTGTCGCTGGGGCTGTCGGTCGTGGCCTCGAGCCGGCTCGGGGTGCAACTGCTCGAATCGGCAGGCCTGCACGAGATGCCGGGCTCGCGGTGGTTGCTGTGGCTGCTGTCGACGGTGCTCGCACTGGTCGCGTCCTGGGCATTGTTCGCCTGGATCATCGCCCGCCTGCCCCGGGAACCGGTGACGCTGCGCAGCGCGGCGAAGGCCGCCGTGCTGGCCGCGCTGGGGTTCGAGGTGTTCAAGAACCTCGCCGGAATCTATCTGCGGTCGGTGCTGAGCAGCCCTGCGGGTGCGGCGTTCGGATCGATCATCGGCATCATGGTCTTCAGCTATGTGGTGTACCGGATCATTCTCTTCGCCACCGCCTGGGCGGCCACCGCGCGCGAGAACGAACAACTCGCTCCCGCCCCGCTGCCCGGACCCGCCGTCATCCGGCCGCGGATACAGGACACCGCTCGACCGGGCCTGCGCGGCGCGGCCGTGCTGTTCGGTGCGGGAGTGCTCGCCGCGACCGGTATCGGCCGGCTCCGGCGGCGCCGTTGAGAAGGCGGCGCCGCCGATGTGTTCGCTGCCGGCCGGCTCGTGCGGTCAGCGGCGGCGGGTGCGTACGTGCCAGGTACCGACCAGCAGAATCGGCACCAGGATCAGCCCACCGACCATGAGCGTCATCCAGAGCTCGTCGTACCGGCTTTCGGTACGGGGCTGGGCCGAATACGCGATCGCGTTCTCCGGCGGGCCGGCGAGCTCCGGTGCGGTGGAAGCGGATTCCGCTTCGTCGCCGGGGATATCACCGACCTTCGCCGACGGGCCGAGGGCGAAACCGTAGTCGAGGAGGCGGGCGGCCTGCTCCCAGGGTCGGATCGGCAGCACATCGGCCTGCAGCAGGGTCACCGCGAGGCGGCGCCCGTTCCGTTCGGCGGCGGCCACGAAGGTCTGCCGGGCGTCATCGGTGAAACCTGTCTTCCCGCCGAGCGCGCCCGGATAGTTGTAGAGCAGGCCGTTGTCGTTGGCGATCGGGAAACCGGGATGGTCCTGGTCGCCGGGGATTCGCGGATCCGCCGGGAAACCGGGGAAGTCGAACTGTTCGGTGCCGATCATCTCCGCGAACAGCGGAATGGACATGGCCTCCCGGAACAGCAGCGACAGATCGTAGGCCGAGGTGCTCATCCCGGGACCGTCCAGTCCCGAAGGAGTCGCCGCACGGGTGTCGCGGGCGTACAGCGACTGCGCGAGACTGTTCATTTTCGCGACCGTGGCCTCGTCGCCGCCGAGCTGGGCGGCGATCGCGTGGGCCGCGTCGTTGCCCGACGCCATGACCAGCGCGTGCAGCAGCTGGCGGTTGCTGTAGCGGCCACCCGGGCCGATCCCGACCCGGGTGCCCTCCACATCGGCGTCGGCCTGCGTGCCCACGACGACCGTGTCCAGGTCCAGAGTGCGCAGCGCGATGGTCGCCAGCAGCACCTTGATCGTGCTGGCGGGCCGGTAGCGGCCGTGCGGATCCTTGGCGGCGACCACCGCGCCGGTATCGAGATCCGACACCATCCACGCGGTCGCCGAGATATCCGGCGGTACGGCGGGTGCGCCGGTCGGCAGGACCACACCGCATTCGCCCAGGCGTTTGCCGCCGATCGGGGAATCCGGGACGGGCAGCGCGGTGGGTGTCGGCTCGCCGGGCGCGGGGACCTCGGAGGTGTCGATCGCGGCCGGCGGCCGGTCCCGGTGCGGGCAGGTATCGGTGACCGGTGTGGCGAACGGGGTGATCGTGGGCGGTGGGGGCTGCGCGATCGCAGGCCCGCATACGGTGATCGGTCCGGCCGCGCATACCGCGGCGGCGAGCACCGAGCCGAGACGACGGGCGGTGCGGTGGTGTAGCTCCCTGATGTACATCGCCGACGAGCCTAGAATCCCGGTGCCGCGGATGTCGGGTACGGGCCTCCCGACGGCGAGTACACAACCGGTGTCGCGCCGGATCCGGGCAGGTGGGCGGCGTGCCGGTCAGCCCAGCAGGACCGCGTAACCCGGTTTGATGATGTCGTCGATGATCCGCAACCGCTCCGGGAACGGGATGAACGCCGATTTCATCGCGTTGATGGTGAACCGTTCCAGATCGCTCCAGCCGTACCCGAACACCTGGTGCAGCTTGAGCATCTCCCGGCTCATGGACGTATCGCTCATCAGCCGGTTGTCGGTATTGACGGTGACCCGGAACCGCAGCCGGGCCAGTAGGTCGAACGGATGTTTGTCCAGTGCGGGCACGGCACCGGTCTGCACATTCGACGAGGGACACAGTTCCAGCGGGACCCGGGTATCGCGGACGAACCCGGCCAGCCGGCCCAGCCGGGCTTCCTCGATCGTGCCGCGGACCTCGATATCGTCGACGATCCGCACACCGTGGCCGAGCCGCTCGCAGCCGCAGAAGGCCAGCGCCTCGTGGATGGACGGCAACCCGAAAGCCTCACCGGCGTGGATGGTGAAATGCGCGTTGTTGACCCGCATGTACTCGAAGGCGTCGAGGTGGCGCGACGGCGGATAGCCGGCCTCCGCGCCGGCGATATCGAACCCGCACACCCCGCGATCCCGGAACCGCACCGCCAGTTCCGCGATCTCCCGCGACCGGGCGGCATGGCGCATGGCGGTCAGCAGGCAGCCCACCACGATGGGCCGCCCGGCCGCCGCGGCCTCCGCCGCACCGGCGGCGAACCCGGCCAGCACGTGCTCGACCACTTCGTCGAGGGTCAGGTCCTGTTCCAGATGCTGTTCGGGCGCGAACCGCACCTCCGCGTACACCACCCCGTCGGCGGCGAGATCCTCGACGCATTCCCGGGCCACCCGGTGCAGGCCCTCCGGGGTCTGCATGACGGCGACGGTATGGGTGAAGGTCTCCAGATAGCGTTCCAGCGATCCGCTGTCGGCGGCCTCGCGGAACCACCGGGCCAGCGCTTCGGCGTCCTGGGCGGGCAGTTGGTCGTACCCGCATTCGCCGGCCAGTTCCAGTACCGTGGCGGGCCGCAGACCGCCGTCGAGATGATCGTGCAGCAGAGCCTTGGGGGCTCGGCGCAGCGAGGCGAGGTCCAGCGGCATCGGTCCGGTCATGTTCCGACGGTATCGCCGATCATCCGGCCGGTCAGCCGGACGCTCCGAATCAGCGCGCCTCTTCGGTCACCGCTCATCTCGAGTTCACCCGGCCTCGGCTCGGCGGTTGCGGCCCGGACAACCGGCGCGGTGCGTGTTCCGCGGACCGTTCGGATCCGATCGGGCTGTCCGGGAGATGGTCAGGGGCGGTCTACGGCGACCCGTTCGAGAATCAGCGGTCCCCGGGCGCCGTGCTCGCCGGCTTCCTCCGCGACGGTGATCGCCTCCGCCAGCGCGTGCCGGGCCCGGTCGAAGGTTTCCGGTGTATCGGTGTGCAGGGAAAGCAGCGGCTGCCCGGCCGTGACCCGGTCACCCGGTACGGCGTGCAGGCGCACCCCGGCTCCGGCCTGCACCGGGGCGCCCTGGCGGGTCCGGCCGGCACCCAGCCGCCACGCGGCGATCCCTACCGCCAGGGCGTCCAGGCGGGTCAGGACACCGGTGGCCGGGGCGGGCAGATGGTCGATATGGGCGGCGGTGGGCAGCGGCGCAGCCGGGTCGCCGCCTTGGGCCCGGACCATCGTGCGCCAGTGATCCATCGCCCGCCCGTCGGCGAGCGCGTCGGCGGGATCGGTGTCCAGACCGGCCAGCGCGACCATTTCCCGGGCCAGCGCCAGCGTCAGCTCCACCACATCGGCCGGACCTCCGCCGGCCAGCACCTCCACCGCTTCCCCGACCTCGAGCGCGTTGCCGGCGGTCCGGCCGAGGGGAGTGTCCATCGCGGTCAGCAGAGCGACGGTGTCGACGCCCGCGTCGGTGCCCAGTTCCACCATGGTGGTGGCCAGCGCATGGGCTTCGTCGCGGGTGCGCATGAAGGCGCCCGAGCCGACCTTCACGTCGAGCACCAGCGCGGCGGTGCCGGCGGCGATCTTCTTGCTCATGATCGAACTCGCGATCAGCGGAATGGATTCGACGGTGCCCGTGGTGTCGCGCAGGGCGTAGAGGCGTTTATCGGCGGGTGCGAGATCGGCGCCCGCGGCACAGATGACCGCGCCCCCGGCGGGGTCGGCGAGGATCTCGCGCATCCGGCCGACGCCGATATCGGCCTGCCAGCCGGGTATCGATTCCAGTTTGTCCAGGGTGCCGCCGGTATAACCGAGACCGCGCCCCGACAGTTGCGGTACCGCCGCGCCGCACGCGGCGACCAGCGGCGCCAGCGGGAGGGTGATCTTGTCGCCGACACCGCCGGTGGAATGTTTGTCCACGGTGGGCCGGGGCAGGCCGGTGAAATCCAGCCGGCGACCGGTTTCGATCATGGCGTGCGTCCAGCGCGCGGTCTCCCGCCGGTCCATCCCGCGCAGCACGATCGCCATGGCCAGCGCCGACATCTGCTCGTCGGCCATCTCGCCGTGGGTGAAAGCGTTTACGGCCCAGTCGATCTGCTCGTCGGACAGGGACGCGCCGTCCCGCTTGGCCCGGATGATCGATATCGCGTCGTGTGCTGCCACTGCCTCAGTGTCGCAGCGCACGGGGTCCGCGGCATCCCCCCGAGGTGGCCGTGGATCCCGCGCCGGTGCGGGATCCACGGCGGGCGGTCATTCCTGCAGGGCGCGCAGGGTTTCGATCCGGTGGGTCACGGTGGGGCCGGTGGGGGCGACGATGATCTCGTCGGCGCCGGTCTCCTTCACCAGGGCGTCCAACCGGTCCAGTACCTGCTCGCGGGTGCCCACGGCCTGGTCGGCGTTACGGTCGTCGACGAACGCGTTCTCCGCGTCGGACCACGGGTATTCCACCGCTTCGGCGAGGGTCGGGATGCGCTGCGGAAGTTGCCCGGTGCGCATCCGCAGCTGGACCAGGCTCTGCGGCAGGGTCCGCCGGCGCGCCTCCTCGGCGGTATCGGCGACGACCGTGGCCACCGCCAGCATCGAACGCGGTTCGCTCAGCACCTCCGAGGGCCGGAATTCGCGGCGGTACAGCTCGAAGACCAGCGGTGTGGTGCGCCCGCCCGCGAAATGGTGCGCGAAGGCGAACGGGAGCCCCATCATGGCCGCGAGCCGGGCGCTGAAATCGCTGGACCCGAGCAGCCACATCTCCGGCGGGTCGCCCTCGCCGGGGATCGCCCGGATACGGTCGCCCTGCCCGCCGCGCAGGGCCGGGATGGTGCCGAAATAGGCGAGCAATTCCACCACCTGCTTCGGGAAATCCTCGACGGCCTCGGCGGTGGCCCCGCGCCGGATGGTGGCCGAGATCATCGGGTCCGTGCCCGCGGCCCGGCCCAGACCGAGGTCGATCCGGTCGCCGTACAGCGCGACCAGGGTGCCGAACTGTTCGGCCACCACGAGCGCGGCGTGGTTGGGCAGCATCACCCCGCCGGATCCGACCCGGATGCGTTCGGTCGCCGCGGCCACGGCGGCGATCAGCACCGGCGGCGCCGAACTCGCGATCCCCGGCATGCCGTGGTGCTCGGCCACCCAGAACCGGCGGTATCCCAGCCGCTCGGCTTCGCGGGCCACGGTCAGGGTGTCGGCGAGCGCCTGGCTGTGCGATCCGTCGGCGGCGACGGCGGCCAGGTCGAGGACGGAGAGGGGAACTGTCATACCTGGACCAACGGGTGGGAGCGCACCGAGATTCCGGAGGCGGCGATTGTGTGCGGTCGCCGACGTGTCCCGGGGTCGTCAGCCGCGCCCGGCGGCCAGATCCTCCGGGCCGAAGGCGTCGGCCAGCAACCGGCCCAGTGGGGTGGGCCCGTCGCGATGGTCGATCAGCAGTTCCTTCCCGCCGAACTCGTAGAGCACCTGGCGGCAGCGTCCGCACGGCAGCAGGATCGCACCCCGGGAGTCGCAGACCGAGACGGCGATGAGCCGGTCGCCACCGGCCACCCGGTTGTTGCCGACGAGCACGCATTCGGCGCAGATCCCGAGACCGTAGGAGACGTTCTCGACATTGCAGCCGGTCGATACCGTCCGGCCGTCCCAGCCGGCGGCTCCCACCGGAAAGCCGGAGTAGGGCGCGTAGGCCCGCCGCATCGCCTCGCGCGCGCCACTGCGCAGCAGGTCCCAGTCGATATCGGTCGGTATGTCCGCAGCGTTCATCGGTGCTCCCGCAGTCGTGCCCGGCTCGTCTCGGTCCGGTTCCAGCTTGGCCTACCACGCCGTGTCGTGCGCGGCCGTCGGGGAGTGGAAGTGAAACATGTGCTTCCACCTGGAGATATGTAGATTGCCCGGCCACCCGGCCCGGCACAGGTCACCAGGAAGGTGCCGAATGACGCTTTCGAAGTTCCTCATCGTGATGGTGTATTCGAAACTGCTCCTGTCGAAACTCGACGCCTACGGCGAGGTCGAGGTGCGGATGGAGTACCAGATCGTGCCCGACCACGAAGCCGAGCCGGCCGTGGGCAGGTATCCCCAGAGCGCCCTGTCGAGCCAGGCTCTGCTCGGCCGGGTAACCGGCGATACCGTCGATACCGTCTTCAACTACGAGGTCGTCCGGCTGCGGGTCGACTCGATCTCCGAAGGCGACTGAGCCGCCCGGCGGCGCGCCGGACCGGATGGTTCCCGGGTCGCCCGGACAGGTCCGGGCACCCCGGGAGCGGCCGGGTATCCGGCCGCGTGCGGGTCACGGATCGTAATTCACCGCAATCTCCGGAAACCCTTTCCTCCGGAGGCGATCTCTGGGCTACTCTTGAGTAACTTTCGTCATTCGAGTGAGACATTTTGCACATTGCCGTCCCGCACAATGGCGACTTCGGCATTGAGAGGCCGCGCGCCCGCCCGAAAAGGCGGCGCTTCGCCGCGCGCCCGGCCGCGATTGTGAAATGCGCTGCACACCAATGGTTTGTGGAAGAAATGTACGCCGCGGACAAGTTCTATCAATGGGTGGACGAGGGCGCGACGAACCCGCCGCACAACCCCCGTACGGCCCTACAAAGGTAAACCTAACCTGCGTGATCTGGGCGCAACGCGCGGTACGCCGAATTAGTTCCCCGATTGTCGGAGGATTAGAGTCCAGAACAGATCGGTTCAGGTTCGGCGGCGGCGAACCCTCGACAGCGGCCCCGGCAGTCGGCCCTGTCGGCCGCGGGTAGATCCGCCACCGAAATTCCGGCCCCTTCCACACCGGTGCCGGGATCTGTGACCGGGTCCATCAACGATGTTGGAGGCACCGAAACTCTATGACCACGATAGAAGCTCCGGCTCAGCCGAAGCGCAAAACGCTGTACCGAGGCGACCCCGGCATGTGGTCCTGGGCCCTGCACCGGATCACCGGTGTGACGGTCTTCTTCTTCCTGTTCGTACACGTCCTGGACACCGCCCTCGTGCGGGTCAGTCCCGAAATGTACGACGACGCGATCGCGATCTACAAGACCCCGATCGTCGCGCTCATGGAGATGGGCCTGGTCTTCTGCGTGCTGTTCCACGCGCTCAACGGCGTGCGAGTGATTTTGGTGGACTTCTGGTCCAATGGCCCGCGCTATCAGAAGCAGATGCTGTGGGGCATCCTCGGCCTTCTGGTCGTGCTGCTGGTGCCCTCGATCGGCCGCATGTTCTACCTACTGTTGACGGAGCACTGAGCCATGTCTGCACCTGTTATCGGTAAATCCCACGATCGCCCGGCCAGTCTGGACCTGCCGCGTTCCCCGCGCGCCCGCACCGGCGGAAACTTCGAGAAGTACGCGTGGCTGTTCATGCGCTTCTCCGGTCTCGCGCTGATCGTGCTGGTACTCGGTCATATGGCGATCATGCTGCTGCTAGACGGCGGCGTGAAGCGGCTCAACTTCGCCTTCGTGGCCGGCCGCTGGTCGAGCCCGTTCTGGCAGATCTGGGACCTGACCATGCTCTGGCTGGCGCAGCTGCACGGCGGAAACGGCCTGCGCACGGTCATCGCGGACTACTCCCGCAAGGATTCGACCCGGTTCTGGCTGAACACACTGCTGGTGCTGTCGATGATCCTGATCATGGGCGTGGGCACCTACGTCATCTTCACCTTCGACCCCAACATCAGTTAGGAACAGGCCCCTCGCATGAGTGAGCGCAGCGAACGAACGGACGTCGCGGGTGAGACCGGCGCCGCCGTCGAAACCCGACCTGTTCAGGAACACCGCTACGACGTCGTGATCGTCGGCGCGGGTGGCGCGGGTATGCGGGCGGCCATCGAGGCCGGCCCCCGGGCGCGGACCGCGGTGCTGACCAAGCTGTACCCGACCCGCAGCCATACCGGCGCGGCCCAGGGCGGTATGTGCGCGGCCCTGGCCAACGTCGAAGAGGACAACTGGGAGTGGCACACCTTCGACACGGTCAAGGGTGGCGACTACCTGGTCGACCAGGACGCGGCGGAGATCATGGCCAAAGAGGCCATCGATGCGGTGCTCGACCTGGAGAAGATGGGCCTGCCGTTCAACCGCACGCCCGAAGGCAAGATCGACCAGCGCCGGTTCGGCGGGCACACCCGTGACCACGGCAAGGCCCCGGTGCGCCGCGCGTGCTACGCCGCCGACCGCACCGGTCATATGATCCTGCAGACCCTGTATCAGAACTGCGTCAAACACGACGTCGAGTTCTACAACGAGTTCTACGTGCTGGACCTGGTGCTGACCGATACCGATCGCGGCCAGGTCGCCACCGGTGTGGTCGCCTACGAACTGGCGACCGGTGAGCTGCACGTGTTCCACGCGAAGTCGATCGTCTTCGCGACCGGCGGTTCCGGCCGGATGTACAAGACCACCTCCAACGCGCATACGCTCACCGGTGACGGTATGGCGATCGTATTCCGCAAGGGCCTGCCGCTCGAGGATATGGAATTCCATCAGTTCCATCCGACGGGCCTGGCCGGGCTCGGCATCCTCATCTCCGAGGCGGTCCGCGGTGAGGGCGGCATTCTGCGCAACGTGGACGGCGAGCGGTTCATGGAGCGCTACGCGCCCACCATCAAAGACCTCGCGCCGCGCGATATCGTCGCTCGCTCGATGGTGCTCGAGGTGCTCGAGGGCCGCGGCGCCGGGCCGAACAAGGATTACGTCTACATCGACGTCACCCACCTCGGCGAGGACGTGCTGGAGGAGAAGCTGCCCGATATCACCGAGTTCGCGCGCACCTACCTCGGTGTGGATCCGGTGAAAGAACTGGTCCCGGTGTTCCCGACCTGCCACTACGTGATGGGCGGTATCCCCACCCGGATCGAGGGCGAGGTGCTCAAGAACAACACCGATATCGTCCCCGGTCTGTACGCCGCCGGTGAATGCGCCTGCGTCTCGGTGCACGGCGCGAACCGGCTCGGCACCAACTCGCTGCTCGATATCAACGTGTTCGGCCGTCGCGCCGGTATCGCCGCCGCGGAATACTCGCACCGCGCCGAATTCGTCGATATGCCGGAGAACCCGTCGCGGATGGTGCAGGAGTGGCTGTCGCTGATCCTGTCCGACCACGGCAACGAACGGGTCGCCGATATCCGTACCGAACTGCAGCGGTCGATGGACAACAACGCCTCGGTGTTCCGCACCGAGGACACCCTCAAGCAGGCCCTCACCGATATCCACGCACTCAAGGAGCGCTACACCCGGATCACGGTGCAGGACAAGGGCAAACGCTACAACAGCGATCTGCTCGAGGCCCTGGAGCTGGGCTTCCTGCTGGAACTGGCCGAAGTCACGGTGGTCGGTGCGCTCAACCGCAAGGAGTCGCGTGGCGGGCACGCGCGCGAGGACTACCCCGACCGCGACGACGTGAACTTCATGCGGCACACGATGGCCTACAAGGAAGGCGCGGATCTCCTCTCGGATATCCGGCTCGACTTCAAGCCGGTGGTGCAGACCCGTTACGAGCCGATGGAGCGTAAGTACTGATGACCGCTGTAGCCGAGAATCCGACGGTCGCGAACCCGGCGCCGGTCCCCGAGGGTTCGACCATGATCACCGTCAAGGTGGCGCGGTTCAACCCGGAGGACGGTCAGGGACAGCGCTGGGAGTCGTTCCAGGTGCCGGCACTGTCGACGGACCGGTTCCTCAACATCCTCATCTACATCAAGTCCTACCTGGACGGCACGCTCACCTTCCGGCGCTCCTGCGCGCACGGAGTGTGCGGGTCCGACGCGATGCGGATCAACGGTGTGAACCGGCTGGCCTGCAAGGTGCTGATGAAGGACATGCTGCCGAAGAACGGTAAGCCGGTCACCATCAGTGTCGAGCCGATCCGCGGCCTGCCGGTCGAGAAGGACCTGGTCGTGGATATGGAACCGTTCTTCGACGCGTTCCGGGCGGTGAAGCCGTACCTGATCACCTCCGGTAACGAGCCCACCTACGAGCGGATCCAGAGCCAGGCCGACCGCGCCCGGTTCGACGACACCACCAAATGCATTCTGTGTGCCTGCTGCACCACGTCGTGCCCGGTGTACTGGACCGACGGCAGCTACTTCGGCCCGGCCGCGATCGTGAACGCGCACCGTTTCATCTTCGACAGCCGTGACGAGGCGGCCCGGGAGCGCCTGGACATCCTCAACGAGGTCGACGGGGTGTGGCGGTGCCGCACCACCTTCAACTGCACGGACGCCTGCCCGCGCGGTATCGAGGTCACCAAGGCCATCCAGGAAGTCAAGCGCGCACTGCTGTTCGCGCGCTGATCACCACCCTTTTTCACTCCGCCCCCGTTGCCGCACCGGCACGGGGGCGGTGTTGTTCGGCCGGTAGGACGCTTGTTTTCCGTCACACGAAGTTGAATATTCGGGTCGCCGAACTTAGCATTTCCGTAGGAAGGCGGTGGTTCGGCATGCGGGTGATGGCCAGGATCGCCGCTGTCCTCACGGCCGGTGCGCTCGCCGCCGGGTGCTCGTCGTTCCATCTCCCGCGCACCGGCGAACCGGTGGTGCTCACCACCTTCACCGTGCTGGCCGATATCGCCCGGAATGTGGCGGGCGAGCACCTGCGGGTCGAATCGCTCACCAAACCGGGATCCGAGATCCACGGGTACGAACCGACTCCCGGCGATATGAAACGCGCCGCCAAAGCCGATCTCATCCTCGACAACGGAATGAACCTGGAGGCCTGGTTCGACCAGTTCGTGGCGGACCTCGACGCCGAACGCGTCACGGTGAGCCAGGGCGTCGCGCCGGTGCCGATCACCTCCGATGCCTATGCGGGCAAACCGAATCCGCATGCCTGGATGTCGCCGTTGAACGTGCAGACCTATGTGGACAATATGGTCACCGCGTTCATCCGGATGGCGCCCGAACACGAATCGGCGTTCCGGGACAACGCGGCGCGGTACAAACTCCGCCTGCAGGAGGTGCACGACGAGCTCGTCGGTGCCCTGAGCGATCTGCCCCGCCGCCAGCGGGCCCTGGTTACCTGCGAAGGCGCGTTCTCCTATCTGGCGCGCGATGCCGGACTGTCCGAATCCTTCATCTGGCCGGTCAACGCCGAGCGGCAGGCCACACCGCAACAGATCACCCAGGTCATCGAATACGTCCGCGACCACGAGGTGCCCGCGGTGTTCTGCGAATCCACCGTCTCCGACGCCCCCATGCAGCGGGTGGTGGAGGCCACCGGCGCGCGATTCGGCGGGGTGCTGTACGTGGATTCGCTGTCCACGGGAGACGGCCCCGTGCCGACCTACCTGGACCTCATCCGGCACGACGCCGAGACGATAGCCGCCGCACTCACCGGGAGCAGCCCATGACAGTCCCCGCGATCGAAGTGGACGGTGTCTCCGTCTACTACGGAGAGGTCCAGGCGCTGGACCGGGTCCGGCTGACCCTGGACCCGGGCCGGGTGTGCGCGCTGGTCGGGATGAACGGTTCCGGGAAATCAACTCTGTTCAAAACCCTGATGGGTATGGTCACTCCCGCCCGCGGGACCGTCCGCGTCGGCGGCGTCAAACCGGTCGCCGCCCGGCGGGCCGGGATACTCGGCTACGTCCCGCAGAGTGAGGCCGTGGACTGGTCGTTCCCGCTGTCGGTGCGCGATGTGGTGACCATGGGGCGCTACGGGCGGATGGGCTTCACCCGCCGGGCGAGCCGCGCCGACCGGGCCGCGGTCGACGACGCACTGGAGCGGGTCGAACTGGCCGAGCTGGCGGACCGGCAGATCGGCCGGCTGTCCGGCGGCCAGCGCAAACGTGCCTTCGTCGCCCGCGGGATCGCGCAGGGGGCGCGGATCCTGCTGCTGGACGAACCGTTCGCCGGTGTGGACAAACGGTCCGAGGCGACGATCACCGAATTGCTGCGCGGACTCGCCGCCGACGGCGCCACGGTCCTGATCTCCACCCACGACCTGCACGCGCTGCCCGGCCTGGCCGACGAAGCGGTGCTGCTGATGCGCCGGGTGCTCGTACACGGCAGTCCCGAAGAAGCCCTGCGGCCGGAGAATCTGGCGCTGGCCTTCGGTCTCGACGTCACCGAACAGCGGTGAATGCGATGGATCTGCTCGAATTCTTCCTGGAACCGCTGCGTTACGCCTTCATGGTGCGGGCGCTGACCGCGAGTATCGTCGCGGCCGTCGTCTGCGGCCTGCTGTCGTGCTGGCTGGTCCTGGTGGGCTGGTCGCTGATGGGCGACGCGGTATCGCACGCCGTGCTGCCCGGGGTGGTGCTCGCCTATATCGCGGGCGTGCCGTTCGCGGTCGGCGCGGTCCTCTTCGGATTCCTGGCCGTGGGCTTGATAGGGCTGGTCCGCGACACCAGCCGGATCAAGGAGGACGCCGCGATCGGCATCGTGTTCACCACCCTGTTCGCCTTCGGTCTGGTGCTCATCTCGGTGACACCCAGCGATACCGACCTCAACCACATCATCTTCGGCAATCTGCTCGGAGTGAGCCAGGAGGAGCTGGTGCAGATCGCGGTACTGGCGGCGGTGGTCTTCGGAGCACTGGTGCTCAAACGCCGCGATTTCACGCTCTACGCCTTCGACCCCACCCACGCCTACGCCCTGGGCCTGAATCCGCGCGTGCTGGGCGCGGCGCTGCTCGGTCTGCTGGCCCTGACCTCGGTGGTGGCGCTGCAGGCGGTCGGGGTGATCCTGGTGGTGGCCATGCTCATCATCCCCGGAGCCACCGCGTACCTGCTCACGGAACGATTCGGCCGGATGCTGGTGCTCGCACCGGCGCTCTCGGGCTGCTGCGCGATCGTCGGCCTGTACGTGAGCTACTACGTCGATACCGCGCCGGGCGCGACCATCGTGCTGGCCCAGGGGGCGGTGTTCACCGCGGTCTACCTGTTCGCGCCGCGGCAGGGCCTGATCGGTGCCCGGCTCGCCGCCCGCCGACGGCTACGTGCCGCCGCCACCGGCAAAGAGTTCGACGGAGCAGTCGAACCGCTGACCTGACCCGGCCCGGGCGGGCTGCTGAACCGAACGGCCCCGGGCGGGCTAGGGAACCGATTCCTCGAGGGGCGCCGCCCGCCGCCAGTCCTCACCCGCGATCACCACATGGTCGAGGAAACGCAATCCGACCGTGCTCGCCGCCGCGGCCAGCAGGGTGCTGACCCGCCGGTCGTCGAGGCTCGGGGCCGGGTCGCCGGAGGGATGATTGTGCGCCAGGGCGAAGGCGCGACCGTCGTGGCGGAGGACGGTGTTCAGGATCTCCCGAACCGGGACCGCGACCTCGTCGATCGCCCCCTCGGCCACGAACACCCGCTGCCGCGGCCGGTTGCGGGAATCGCAGATCAGGACGAGCAGGCGCTCGACCCGCGCGCCCGCGAACAGCGGCCAGGCCGCACGCGCGATATCGGCTGCCCGCGACAGGGGTGGCAGGCGCTCGGGCCCGTTGCGGGCCCGAGCGGCGAGCTGGAAGGCGGCGCTGATCGCCGCGGCCTTGGCCGTGCCGATGCCGGGGCGCCGGGCCAGCTCCTCCGGCCGCGCCGATGCCAGGCCGGCCACGCCACCGAACTCCGCGAGCAGCGCGAGAGCGAGATCGACCGCGCTTTCTCCGCGCCGGCCCTGCCCCAGTAGCAGGGCCAGTAGCTCACTGTCGTTGAGTGCCTGCGGCCCGAGTGCGCACAAACGCTCGCGCGGTCGTTGCGATACGGGTAGATCGGTCATCGTTCCCGGCATGCTTCCCCCTCCGGTGTCCGTGCATCCGGATCATGCCAGTGGGGACCGACAGGTCGGCGACCGCCGGGCGCGGGTTGCTGCCCGGCTGCTCACGTGGCGGGTTGCGGGGGCCGGTTCAGCGCCGAGGCGGCGAGCCTCTCGAAATGCCGTAGCTGCCGTTCGTGGACCACGATGCGGCGCAACGCCTCGTGGATCGTCGCCTTGCTCGTCGCCGTACCCATGATGGCGCCGGCGGCCGCCAGCAGGTCCTGATCCAGATCGATCCGCACTGTCGGCATGCGTCCTCCTTTGTACAACCGCCCATGGTGCGGCGGCGTGTCGCACCCTGTCCGGAGCTCTCCCGGTAGGGGCTGCGCAACGACAACGCCGCTGGCCAGACAGTTTGCCCAGTCGATGCCGGTTTGACGACGAAATGGCCGTCGTGTGTCCACATCGAGACCTGGGGCCCGGTCCCGAACGGCGTGTCCGTCGTCCGGCGGGTCGCGTATCAGCGCGGGGTGAGGCGGGACTCGAAATTGCGTTCCAGTTCACGCCACGCCTTGGCCTCGGCATCGAACGGCGGGTTGGGTGCCATCCGGGTCGGGTCCGGGTTCAGCAGGTAGGAGATATACCAGCCGAGCGGGGTGGATTTCGCCAGGGCCTGTTCGACCGCGTCGTCATCGGCGTAGTCGGCGGCGTCGGTGAACAGTTCGAGTACGAGATCGAGTTGTTCGCTGTCGACCGCGCGTGGGCCTTCGGCGAGATCGTCGGCCAGGCCGGGCAGTACGTAGACGTTTTCGTCGGTGACCTCGACCTCCAGCGAACCGTCGACCGCGGCGGTCTGGACTTCGGCGAAGGTGCTGATCTGGGCCAGATCGTGCTCGTGATCGTCGGCCAGATAACGGGCGAGGGCGCGTTCGCTGCCGAACACCGAGATGTTCTTGCGGGCACCGAGGAAGAGGGGCTCGTCGTCCAGATAGCAGCGCAGCGTGAAGTATTCGCCATCGCTGGTGACGATCTTCACGGGGTCGATGCCGACCTCCTCCCAGAAGGTCAGCTCCTCTTCGTCGTCCTCTTCGTCTTCGTCGTCCTCATCGAGGTCTACCGGCTCGAAATCGCTGTCGTCATCGGTATCGGCCGCATCGTCGGCGTCCACCTCGTTCTCCTCGGCGGCCAGCAGTTCGGCTTCGGCCAGGGCGACGGCTTCGGCGTCCACCTCCGGCACCCGGACCACCGAATCGATGGCATCCAGCACATCGTCCCAGCTCTTGGCGACCGCGGCGCCGATCCGATCCCACAGCTCCAGGCCCTCGCGACCGGCGAAGATATGGGTCCCGCCGGACAGCGCACCGAGCGAGGGGTGCGAGCCGAAGAACTTCGTCACCGCCTCCAGTTCGCAGACCTCGCCGATATTGCGCACCATGGCCAAGGTGTCTTCCAGCTCGGCGATGGTCTCGACATCCGGTTCGCCGGCGGCCAGCTCCGGCACTCCGACCAGGTCGAACGAGTAGTTGTCCTCAGGTTCGAGTTCGGCCGGCGAGAGACCCGCGACGACCTTCCATGCCGGATGGTCGACCAGATCGTTATCGGAATCGGTCCGGATGAAGGCTGCCAGTTCGGCCACTGATTCGAAGCCGTACAGGGCATCCTCATGTCCTAGGAACGCTTCCCACTCGTCGTCACCGTCACGCCAGCGCGGTGCCCACAAGGTGACGAGATCGCCGTCGGTCAGACCGAGCTCGATCGGGACGATGTCTCCAGAAGCCATGTGCGGAAGCCTATCGGGCGGCATTGGCGAAGGCCATCCGCAGTCCACGACGATCGCGACGCGACCGGAGGTACGCTCGGTGGCCTTGGCGTTCATGCGCCGTCCGGTGTGCTCCCCGCTGCCTCCGGGGACCTCTGCGCCGCGGGCGGGAACGATTCGTTCAGTGCGGCAATAACCCCCGAGCGCTGGTTGCCCGCGTCCTCGGCGGCCTGCCGACCGGCCCAGATGATGAGCTGCGCGGTTTCGGCCGGAGGCAACGAGGTGACGCCCTCACCCAGGCGCAGCCCCACCAGCGCGCCGTCGCTGTCGATCTCCACCGAGACCAGCTCGTCCTCGGTGGTGAAACGGCCACGTACCTGTTTGAGCCCGTACAGCGCCGCTTCGAGCGCCTCGAGTTTCTGTGTGGCCCCGGCGACCAGGGCATCCATTTCCGCGCTCATACTTCTTCCCTCTCGGATCCCGGCGGCCGGATATCGTCGCGTGCTGGGCGACGGTTGCTCATACCGGACGCATCCAACTCGTCGGGCCGGTATCGGCGTCGTCCATACGATCCAGCTCGTCCACCGCCTGCTGCCGCGTCGGCAGGCCCAGCTGATCGAGGATGTCGGCCGGCATACCGTTCTCCGCCAGGAGTTCTCGCCGCTTGGCCTTGGCCGCGACGGTCGAGCGGCGCGTCAGGCGCAGGATCTCGTCGGCGAGAGCCTGTGCACCGTAACGGTATTCACTGCGTTCGAAGGTGATCTCCACCGGCATACCCTGGTCGGTAGCCCGCACCGACAGGGTCCCGGCGCGGTTGCGGCTGCCCGCCACCGTCACGTTCGGCACCTCGGGAATCTGCTGCTCGCTCATCTGCTGTCCACTCGTCGTGATCGGATATCAGCCCTGGTCACCGCATCGGTGGCCGCCGGGCGGCTCATTCGGTGGGCCGGTAGAACCCGTAGAATTCCATCCCGCTGTTCTCGGTGCGGATGGAGCCGACCTGTACCGGGTCACCGGCCTCGACCAGCTGTCCGTTTCCGATCACCATGGCCACGTGACCATCCCAGACCGCCAGGTCACCGGGCATGAGATCGCCCGCCGACACCGGTGTGGCGCCGTTGGCCTGCTCATGGGCCAGCCGGGGCAATTCCACACCGGCCTCGCCGTACGCGTATTTGGTCATCCCGCTGCAGTCCAGCCCGGCGCCCGGGGAGTTGCCGCCCCAGACGTACGGGGTGCCGACCGTGCCGAGAGCCGCTTTGACCGCGGTGGCCGCCTTCTCGTTCGGGGCCTCCACCACGCTCCCGTCGGGCAGTGTGATCTTCACGCCCTCGCCCTCGGCGGTCTGGCCGGTGGAGGTGGTGGTCTTACTCGGTGTGCCCGCACTCGTGGTGGTCGCGGTGGTGGAGCCGCTCGGGCTCGCCATGGCGGTGCTCATCAGGTTTCCGGCGACGCCGGCCACACTGCTCAGACCGGACGACACCGTGGAGAGCGACTGCGTGCTCACCGGCGCGGTATTCGCGGCGGACGGGGTGGTCGGCGGCGGGGTGAGTTCGTTCATCGACGCGGTCTGGGTCTGGAGCTCGCCCTGTACCCGGCCCACCACGCCCAGCGCCTGGCCGAGATGGTCGATCGCCGAGCCGACCAGCAGCGTGAGCCCGGCGGGGGTGCCCAGCGTGGGCGCCGCGGCGTTCGCCGTGTTCACGAACGACTGCGCGATGGCGGTGAGATCCTTGTTTCCCGTTTCGACATGCGACGCGGCCTGGCCCATCACGGTGGCCATCTCGTTCCCGCGGTCGGAGATGGTGGCGGCCGTGGTCTGCACCCGCAGCGCCTTCGAGGTGGCCGCGTCGGCGCCGGTCCCGTCCCACGCGGTGTTCATCTGGTTGATACCGCTGCGCCCCAGCGTATGGACCTGGTCGATCGCGGTGGAGGCGGAGCGCAGCGCATCCCCGGGCCCCCCGGTGGACAGCACTCCGGTCCCGAAACTGGAGAGCAGATCGAAGATCGGCTTGGCCAGCGCGTTGAGATCGATCACCGGTTACTCCCCGGCGGCGTCGCGCAGGGCCGCGGCATTACCGGAATCGGCCTCGGCGTAGCTGACCGCGGCCACGCCCGCCGCGCCGCTCATGGTGCCCAGTACCGCGGACAGCTGCCCGATCGTCGCGACATGTCCCGCATGCGCGGCGGTATAGGCGGCCAGGAAATCACCACCGACCAGACCGAAGACAGGGCCCAGGATCGCCGGTGCGGCACCCGTCGCGCCGGTCCCCGCCGCCGCCAGTTCGCCGGCCATGATCCCGGTCGTCGCGCCGTAGGCCGCGATACCGTCGGCATCGGCCGAGATGTTCACCATCAGAGGTTCCCCCATCGACTTCGTTAACGGGCAGAGTATGTCATCTACCGGTTTCGACGCACCGGCTTCTCACATGGTTCCGCGAAATTCGCCACGCGCGGAAATCCTCGCCGAGACAGCGGTGCCGGTGTTCTCGACCTTATCGTTTCGTCATGCGTACGCACACCTTGGATCATCCGCTCGTGGCGATCCTGCTGACCACGCTCCGCGACGAACGCACCCCCGATCCCACCTTCCGGGCGGCCTTGCGCGACCTCTCCCGGCTCCTGGTCTACGAGGCACTGCGGGACGCACCCGTGGAACCCACGGATATCGTCACCCCGGTCGCTCCCACCCGGGGCGCCCGGCTGGCCCGTCCACCGTTGCTCGTCCCGGTGTTGCGGGCCGGGCTGGGCATGGTGGACGCCGCCACCGACCTGGTGCCCGAATCGCAGGTGGGATTCGTCGGGGTCGCCAGGGACGAGCGGACGCATCTGCCCGTGCCCTACCTGGAATCGCTGCCCGACGACCTGTCCACGACCCCGGTGATGGTGCTGGACCCGATGCTGGCCACCGGCGGATCCATGCTGCACACCCTCGACCTGCTGGTGCAGCGCCACGCCACCGATATCACCGCGGTCTGCGTGGTTTCGGCTCCGGAAGGGATCGCGGCACTGGCGGGTTCGGGTTTCCCGGTGCGCCTGGTGACCGCGGTGATCGACGACCGGCTCAACGACGACGCGTTCATCGTGCCCGGACTCGGCGACGCCGGCGACCGCCAGTTCGGACCGCGGTGAATACCGTCAGGTGGTGAGCGCGCGGCAGTATTCGCGCAGTTCCGAGAGTCGTCGTCCGGCCGTCGCCCGGGCATCCGGTAGCAGTCCGGGTGCGGAGACCGGCTCCACCACCTCCAGATAGCACTTCAGCTTCGGCTCGGTGCCCGACGGCCGGACCACCACCCGGAGCCCGGTGCCGGTGAAGACCAGGGCGTCGGTGCGCATCCGGCCCCGAAGTGCTGCCATATCGGTGTATTCGACCGGGGCTCCGGCGAGTTCGCGGGGCGGGTCCGCCCGCAGGCCGGCCACCACCTCGGCCGCGGCGCGCTGATCCGGCAGTCGCAGCGCGACCTGGTCACCGGCGTGCACGCCGAATCGGACCGCGTAGTCGTCGAGTTCGTCGAGGAGCGTGCGGCCCCGGGCCCGCAACCGGGAGACGAGGTCGGCGGCGAGCACGGCCGCCGAGATCCCGTCCTTGTCGCGGACCGCCGCCGGGTCCACACAGTGGCCGATGGCCTCCTCGTACGCGTAGACCAACCCGTCACCGGCCCGGGTCAGCCATTTGAAACCGGTGAGAGTCTCGGCGAAGCGGGCCCCGCGCGCCTCCGCGAGCCGGGAGAGCAGCCGTGAGGAAACGATCGTCGTGGCGACCAGCGAATCCGCGGGCGCGGTGCGCAACACGTGATCGGCGAGCAGGACACCGGTTTCGTCACCGCGCAGCATCCGCCAGCCGTCCGCGGTGGGCACGCCGAGGGCGCATCGGTCCGCGTCGGGGTCCAGGGCGATCGCCAGATCGGCGTCCACCCGTTCCGCCAGTGCCAGCAGCAGATCGGCGGCGCCGGGCTCCTCGGGGTTCGGAAAGGCGACGGTCGGGAAATCCGGGTCCGGCGCGAACTGTTCGGCGACCGCGTGGATATCGGAGAAACCGGCGGCCGCGAGGGCCTGCGCCGCGGTGGCGCCCCCGACGCCGTGCAGTGGGGTGAACGCGATCCGGATATCGGCGCGCTCTCCCTCGCCGCCGATCAGCCGCGGCAGCTGCGAGACCCGGGCCAGGTACCGCGACAGCAGTTCGGTGCCCGAGGCAGGAACCGGGGTGCGGGCGATCGGTTCCCGCACGGCGACGATCTGCTTCTCGATCTCGGTATCCGCGGGTGCCAGGAGCTGGGAGCCACCGTCGAGGTAGACCTTGTAGCCGTTATCGGTCGCCGGGTTGTGCGAGGCGGTGATCTGCACGCCGGCCACGGCGTCCAGGGCCCGGACCGCGAACGCGGTCACCGGGGTCGGCAGCGGCTCGGGCAGCCGGGTCACCGCGAAACCGGCCGCGGCCAGCACTTCGGCGGTGATCTCCGCGAACTCCGCCGACCCGTGCCGGGCGTCGCGCCCCACCACCACCCGGCCGCCGCCCAGACAGCGATCCCGGAGCCACGCCGCCAGCCCCGCGGTGGCGCGGGCGACGGTGGTGTCGTTCATACCGTCCGGTCCGGGGGCCAGCGGTCCGCGCAGACCCGCCGTGCCGAAGGTCAGCACTACAGCTTCTCCAGCAGGCCGCGCAGCAGTCTGCCGAGTCGGGGCGCGGCCGCGTTGCCCTCGGCCAGCACCTCGGCGTGGGACAGCGGAGCCCCGGTGACACCGGCGGCCGAGTTGGTGACCAGCGAGATGCCGAGCAGCCGGGCGCCCAGTGCGCGGGCCGCGATGGCCTCGAGGACAGTGGACATCCCGACCAGATCGGCTCCCATGGTGGCCAGCATGCGGATCTCGGCGGGAGTTTCGTACTGGGGTCCGGTGAGCCCGGCGTACACGCCTTCGGTGAGGCCGGGGTCGACGGTGCGGGCCAACTCCCGCAACTTCGGGTCCCAGGCATCCACCAGATCGACGAATGTCGCGCCGGCCAGCGGTGTCCGGCCGGTGAGGTTCAGATGATCGCTGACCAGAACGGCCTCACCGACCCGCAAACCGGGGCGGATACCACCGGCGGCGTTGGTCAGGATCACGGTCTCGGCGCCGGCCGCCACCGCGGTACGCACCGGATGCACCACATCGTCGGGGGTGTTGCCCTCGTAGAGGTGCCGGCGTCCCATCAGGACCAGGGCATCGGTCCCTCCGACCGGCACCGACAGCACCCGGCCGATATGGCCCTGGGCGGTGGGGGCGGCGAAGCCGGGGAGTTCCGGCATCGGAATCTCCGCGGTCGGGGTACCGAGTTCGGCGACGGCGTCCTGCCACCCCGAACCCAGCACCACGGCGACCCGGTGCCGGGCGACGGAAGTGCGGGCGGCGATCTCCTCGGCGGCCTCTTCGGCGAGCATGGCGGTCAGTCTATGGCCTCCGGCGCCGCGGGACCTGCCGTACCGCCCGCCGCGCCCGCCCCGAGCGGAGATGCTCGGCGACCGCGCCCGGGCGGACTCGGGTCGCTGTCGTACGCTGCACATATGCCGTACCTGGAGCGTGATGGGAACGTATTCGTGCTGTCGCTGGGCAATGAGGGCCAGACCGACCACGAGAACCGGTTCAGCCATCAGTGGATCGACGAAACCCATGCCCTGCTGGACAGCGTGGAGGCCGTCGAAGGCCCCGCGGCGCTGGTCACCACGGCGACCGGCAAATTCTTCAGCAATGGACTCGACACCGATTGGCTGTTCGCCAACCTGGACCGGATGCACGGTTACCTCGACCGGGTGCACAGCGTGTTCAGCCGGATCCTGGCATTCCCGATGCCCACGGTGGCCGCGGTGAACGGCCACGCCTTCGGCGCCGGCGCCATGCTGGCGACCTCGCACGATTTCCGGGTGATGCGCGGCGACCGCGGGTACTGGTGCCTGCCCGAGGTGCACCTGGGTATGCCGTTCACGGTCGGGATGAACGCGCTGATGACCGGCCGCCTCACCAACCAGGTCGCGGTCGCCGCGATGACCACCGGCCGCCGATACGGCGCCGCCGACGCGCTGGTCGCGGGTATCGTCGATGATGTCGTCGAACCCGGCGCGCTGCGCGGCGCCGCCATCGCACGGGCCGCGGAACTGGCCCCGAACCGCACTCCGAGCCTGCCCGCGATCAAGCGCTCGCTGCACGCCGCCGCGCTCGCCGGACTGGCGGTGCCGAACACCCCCGAGAACCTGGCGTTCGCCCAGGGGTAGCCGCCCGGAAACCCGGCGCTCGCCGACCCTCGGACACCGGTCGCCCGCGACACGGCCGCCGCGGTGGCCGATGCCGACGCGCGTGGATCGGGCCGCGGTGCGAAACTGGAGGTTACGGTCGCTTCTCGGAGGGGCGAGTGGGCCACCGGTATGTACCGCGACCACGGTCGCGGGCGATATGTGTCCAGGGAGGCCCGGACACCAGAGAAGTGGTTCACAGCTGCTCGTGCGACGACAGGAGGACATTCGGTGAGCACATCCGGCCGTTCGGTGCGATATGGACAGGACGCGGTGACGGCGTGGCTGGCCGAGCACACGGTCGATCTCGTTCAATGGCGGCGGCATATCCACGCCAACCCGGAGTTGTCGCGTACCGAATTCGCGACCACCGAATTCGTCGGCACCTGGCTGACGAAGGCCGGTCTCTCGTTCCGGGTGATGCCCAGCGGCACCGGGTTGATCTGCGATATCGGCCCGGACACCGGCCCGCGGATCGCGTTACGCGCCGATATGGACGCCCTGCCGCTGCAAGAGTTCACCGGCCTGGAGTTCGCCTCCACGGTGCCCGGGGTCTCGCACGCCTGCGGTCACGACGCGCATACCGCCATCCTGCTCGGCACCGCGCTCGCCCTGGCCGATCTCGAGCTGCCGGTCGGCGTGCGGCTGATCTTCCAGCACGCCGAGGAAGTGATGCCCGGCGGCGCCATCGATATGGTGGCCGCCGACGCGATGAACGGCGTGGACCGGATCTTCGCGCTGCATTGCGATCCGCGGCTGGAAGCCGGTCGCGTCGGGATCCGCGTCGGGGCCATCACCTCGGCCGCCGATACCGTCGAACTCGTCCTGGACTCGCCCGGCGGGCACACCTCGCGCCCCCATCTGACCAGCGACCTGGTCTACGCCATCGGCACCGTCATCACCGGACTGCCGGGCCTGCTCAGCCGTCGCATCGATCCACGCACCAGCACGGTCATGGTGTGGGGTGCGGTGAGCGCCGGAAAAGCGCCCAACGCGATCCCGCAGACCGGCATGCTGACCGGCACCGTCCGCACCGGCGACCACGCCACCTGGTCGCTGCTGGAACCGCTGGTGCGCGAAATCGTCGACAGCCTGCTCGCGCCCACCGGGGTGCGCTATCAGCTCGACTATCGCCGCGGCGTCCCACCGGTGGTCAACGACGACCTCTCGGTCCGTATGTTCTCCGACGCTGTGCGCGCCCTCGGCCCCGGCGCCCTGGCCGATACACCCCAGTCCGGCGGTGGCGAGGATTTCTCCTGGTATCTGGAGGAAGTCCCCGGAGCCATGGCCCGGCTCGGGGTCTGGTCGGGGGACGGTCCGCAGCTCGACCTGCACCAGCCGACCTTCGATATCGACGAACGGGCGCTGGGGGTGGGGGTCCGGACGCTCACCAACATCGCCCTCCAGGCAGCGCCGGAGCTGATATAGCCGGTGGGATGGGAGCGGGTTGCGTTTCCTGTCGGGTGTTGCCGGACGGGGGAGGTGTTTTGAGCAGGCTTGCTTGGGGAGGTGGGGCGGTGAGCTTGCTCGTGAAGGTGGGGAGGTGAGCTTACTCGCCAACGTGAGGAGGTGACCTTGCCCGCGAGGGTGGGGAGGTGCCTTGCCCGCCAAGGTGGGGGGTGAGCTTGCTCGTGAGGGTGGGGGGGTGAGCTTGCCCGCGAGGGTGGGGAGGTGAGCTTGCCCGCGAGGGTGGGGAGATGGCCTTGCCCGCGAGGGTGGGGAGGTGGCCTTGCCCGCCAAGGTGGGGGGGTGAGCTTGCTCGTGAGGGTGGGGAGGTGGCCTTGCCCGCGAGGGTGGGGAGGTGGCCTTGCCCGCGAAGGTGGGGGGGTGAGCTTGCTCGTGAAGGTGGGGAGGTGGCCTTACTCGCCAGGGTGAGGAGGTGACCTTATCCGCCAAGGTGCTGTGTTTATTGGCGCGCTGGCGCGCGCGGGGTTCGGCCCTCTTGGCGTCTGCTGTCAGCCCTCGAGACTCGTGGCTTCGCCACA